>JALYGW010000137.1 GCA_030776915.1 Thermoproteota archaeon | reverse complement strand
ACCCCGCCCGCTGAGGGAGATACTGTTTTCTACTCATCATACAGATATCGGCTTGCTTTATATTGTCTTTTCCTTAACTCTCTTTTTCTTAGGTGGAGCACTTGCTATTTCGATCAGAACAGAACTTTTCCTACCTGGCGCACAGCTGATTGAAGATGCTAATACATTCAACAGAATTTTCACAGTCCATGGTACTACCATGCTGTTCCTGTGGGTAATACCGTTTGCTGCTGGCATAGGTAATTACCTGATACCAATTATGGTAAGATACAAAGATATGGCATGGCCAAAGCTGAACGCAGTCGCATTCTGGATGATACCGGTTGGCGCCGCCTTAGTATGGCTTGGCTTTGCAGACACGGGCTGGACTTCTTATCCTCCTTATTCTATCTTACGGGCACCGGGGCCTGCTGCTGAAATGTGGATATTTGGGCTAAAGATTTTAGGAATTTCATCGATTCTAGGCTCCATCAACTTTGTTGTTACTATCTTGAGGATGAAGCATCCTGATCTGCCGTTGATGAAGATGCCTCTTTTTGCATGGTCCATCCTTACTACATCTCTTATAATCCTCATGTCTATGCCGACCTTTGCTGCTGCTCTGATCATGTTGTATACAGACAGACTTGGGGTTTCCGGTTTCTTTAATCCTGCAATGGGAGGAGATCCGCTATCCTACCAACACCTCTTTTGGTTTACATTTCATCCTGAGGTCTATGTATTCATAATGCCGGCAATCGGTATGATATATGAGATAATTCCCAAGTTTTCACGAAAACCTATATTCAGTTATACTTCGGGGGTAACGGCATTTATATTGCTGACGATCGTCTCTTTTGCCTCCTGGTCCCACCATATGTTTGCAACAGGTATGGGCTTTGCAGAAAAAACAGTATTCATGATAGGCACATTGGCGGCTGTTCCAGCTTCAGCTATGCACATTTTCAACTGGATAGCGACAATGTGGGGAGGCAGAATCCGATTCAGAGCACCAATCGCATTTGTGGTTGGCGGTATCATAGTGTTCTTTCTAGCTGGAGCAGGCGGTGTAGTAAACAGTGCAATGCCACTTGACTTTCTAACACACGATAGCTACTGGGTAGTAGGGCACATGCATCTCTTTCTCATGGGCATCATAACCTTTGCATTTGTCGGCTTTATATATTACCTGTTCCCGCTCATAACTGGCAGGATGTACAACGAAAGGGCGGCTATGATGCAGTTCTGGCTGATGTTTATAGGAGTATTGCTGATATTCGTTACACAGCACTTACTTGGACTTTACGGGATGCCTCGTCGAGTATTAGACTATGTGCCCGTCGAACCGCTTATCACGATGAACCAGATCTCCTCAGTAGGTGCGTATATAATGCTTGTTGGAATGGGAATATTCCTTTATAACCTGATTAAAAGTGCGGGATGGGGCAAACCGGCAAGTATGGAGGATCCATTTGGTGTTAGAGAGAAATATTATGACTATGCACGGCGTGAGCCTCACCACTAAAGGGAGGGAGAGAAAGAGATACGAGTTCGCATGACTCACACCGTGACGAGAAAGAACCAATAATCCTCACATCGCCTAGAAGATTAGGAAAAGGGCTTGCAATAGTGATAGTCACAATAGCAATAGGGGCAGCAATCCTGATTCCATTCTTTGACCAAATGTTTGAAATTCCGCCACCTGTGACGCAAATACGCACAGAGAGTCCGGCTGCAGAGGAAGAAGAGCAGCAAGCTCCAGCAGAACCAGGCACCACTGCTATAGCAATACTTCAAGGGTCGGCAGTACAGGGGAGCCCTGATTATGACCCAGACGCAGCTCAGGTGCCTGTCGGCAACAGTATAGTTTGGGACAATCAAGACACGGTCCCACACACTGCAACCTCAGGAACTGGTCCACAAGATCCCGAGTCTGCACAGTTGTTTGATACAAGTTTGATTAATGGTGGTGAATCCGCAACGCTGTCACTTGCACAAGTCACCCCGGGCCAATACGACTATTACTGCATAGTGCATCCATACATGACAGGGAAGATAGTAGTACAATAAGTAAGGACCCAGCTCGCGCATCTTGTGAATTTAGCTGATAGAAGGATATCTTGACCAAAAGAATGACAAAGTTGACGAATAGAGCGCAAGTAATGCTATTATCGCCCAATTAACATCCGAAGAGAGAAGAATTACTACCTGCTGCCTCTCCTCTCAAGTAAAGCAAGGTATTGCCAGCGAAAAGTCAGGTAGTTCTAGCGGTAATAGCAGACCTCAAAACACACCAAGTGAGAAATAGTTTCCGACATTGTATGCTATATACAGTAATACTTCCATATCATTTATGAGATATGCACACCTTTATGATGGGAATATGGATGCTTTTGAATGCATAGCAACTAAGCTTGATCTTCGAGAATTTAGCTTACAAGATATTTCTGCAGAGATAAAGTCGAAAATCTTGGAAGCTGCACGCCTTACAGGCAGTGGACTCAATACTCAGCATTGGCGATTTGTTGTTATAGAAGAGAAGAAGAATCTTAAAAAACTTGCAGAGGACAGCACAAGTGGAGGCTGGGTTTCAGGCGCCAATTTTGCAGTAATTGTGTTGACAAACCCTCGGCACAAATTTCACATGATTGATGCTGGAAGAGTGGTTCAGGATATGCAATTATCTGCTTGGAATTACGGTGTCGCATCATGTTTATTCACTGGAGTACAAGACGAAAAATTGCGCAGTGATTTTGGCATTCCAAAAGATCTGAATCCAACGATCATAGTAGGTTTTGGATTTTCTGCCAAACAGATTTTTGGAAAAAGAAAGAACCGCATGCCACTAGATGAGCTTTTCTACTATGAAAAATATGGCAATCCACGAGGATCATAAGAAGTGTGTTGCTCTAAATTTGCATTAGAATAGAATCGGCTGATGGGAGGTTTTTATATTGTATTGAAATGGCTGCAGAGAACAGATTCCATGGGAATAGATTAAGAACATGCGTGTTTGTACCTCTTCTACAAATAGACAGTTTTAAGAAAGGGAATGGCTACTTTTCATACCGCAGAAAGATACCTAGCCTTGAAGTTATGCCTCCTGGCAAGATTATCATTCAAGCGATATTACGTACTGTCATCTGTGGTAAGATCCTTGCATTATTGCCAGAGGTAGGTTTTTAATGGATTAACAACAACAACTTTTACTGCCCGAGCATGCAAGCAAACCAAGAACAGCAGCTTGACGCCGTCGATAAAAGACTTCTAAACGAGATCCAGTGGGTCTTTCCCCTTGTTGATAGGCCTTATCTAGAGATTGCAAAGAAATATGGCATTTCGGAGGAAGACGTCATGCGGAGGATAGCATTTATGAAGAATATGGGCATCATCCGACAGATCAACGCCATTTTTGACACAAGGCGACTTGGATACAAGAGCGCACTTATTGCATTTGCAGTCAGACCTGACAAACTTGACTATGTAGCGGGAAAAGTAAATGAGCACCCGGGGGTCAGCCACAACTATGAGCGCAATCATGAGTATAATATGTGGTTCACGCTTGCAGTGCCTCCAGGATCAGATATGAAGCAAGACCTTAACAGAATGGCATCATTTGAAGGCGTTATCAAACATAGAGTTTTGCCAACATTGAAGCTCTACAAGATCGGCGTCAAGCTTGATATGGTTAATAAAGACCCGGATAAGCTTGTGCCTACGGATAAAGTGAAGCATCTAAACCAAGAGAAAGTTCAACTAAGTAAGCGTGACAAAGAGTTCATCCGTGAATTGCAGAAGGACTTGGCAGTAGTGCCAGAGCCCTTCAAGGAGCTTGCCAATAGTTTAGATGTAACTATAGCGGAATTGTTTGCCAAGGCCGCAGAATATGAAAACACTGGCATAATGAGGCGCTTTGCCGCAATACTTCGCCATCGCGAAGCTGGCTTTGTTGCAAATGGTATGGTTGTGTGGCAGGTGCCGGAGAACAGAGTAGACGAAGTAGGCTTCCGACTTGCTGCATTTCCACAGGTGAGTCATTGCTACAGGAGGCCGGTATATCCTGATTGGAGGTTCAATCTTTTCAGCATGGTACATGCCCGGACGCTGCAAGCGGCTGAAAAGATCGCTGCAGAAATGTCAGAAACGGTAGGCATAAAGGACTATCAGATACTATTTAGCTCACGAGAGTTCAAGAAAGAGCGCGTAAAATATTTTATCTAGTGCATCTAGTCGGCACCCAGATGAATCTACTACTCTAAATAGAGCCTGTATGACATTTTTCAATGACAACCTGCAAGGATCCTCTGATGAAGATATGGTCTGCGCAGAAGATCCTCCGTTTGCGCTCTCATTTAGCAACAGGCTCGACATAAAAGTTCTTTTCATACATCTCCTCCATTCTTGCAATTTCAGTGCTATTGAGGTACTTGCCATCTGACAGAGATGTAAACAGTTCTATTTCTTCAATACTTACCATTGTCGGCAGGATGACTGAAATTTGCTTTTGCGACAGTATGAACTTAATTGCGAGTTCTGTGGTGTTCCATCCCTTGCTGCTTGCAAGAGGTCTCATATTCTCTATCTTTTGCATCGCCTCAATGATGAACTCTTGCTTTCTAAAACTGCGGTGGTCATTCTTGTCAAATTTTGTATCCGTATTGACCTTGCCAGTAAGTAAGCCTGACGCATCAGGAACTCTCACCATTATGCCGACATTGCGACGCTCTGCTGCTTGCATAAAGTCTCGTGTAGGGTCCTGCTCCAAAATATTGTAGACAGTCTGGAGGCATGTAATGTTCCTTTTTTCGATAGCTTCCAAGCCTTCGTCCTTCCACCCTATCGCTGGTCCAAGAGCCACCCCATGGCTCTTGATCGTGCCTTTTTTGACCATGTACTCAATAGAAGCAAAGAGCTTGTCGTTTTCTATTGCGTCCATCTTGGGATTGTGAAGGCTATAAACATCTATGTAATCAGTCTGCAGACGGTCGAGGCTCTGGCTAAGAGCAAACTGCAAAAATTCTTGGTTATGCTTTTGTGGAAGTTCACTGTGTCCTACTTGTTTGGCGCTATACATGTCATAGCCCCATTTTGTAGAATAGACTACGTCGGAGCGCATATCCTTGAACACTTGCCCTATAAGTTTCTCGCTTTTCCCTTTGCCGTATATGTCTGCAGTCTCGAAAAAGTTAATACCCAAATCATAGGCACGCTTTAGCATCCTGATCGCTTCATCATCGTCAATCTTTTTTCCCCACCAGTCAAGCCCTATAGTCCATGCACCAAAGCCAATCTCGCTTACCTTTATCCCACTCTTACCTAAAGT
>JALYGW010000136.1 GCA_030776915.1 Thermoproteota archaeon | reverse complement strand
GGTCTCTGATAAACCTCCCGCAAATGTGGCCAAGGTCCTAAAAGATAGTGACGCAGAAATTCTTCTCAATTACTTACCTGTTGGGAGCAGACAAGGAACAAGATACTATGCTGAAG
The DNA here is from genome assembly GCA_030776915.1 of Thermoproteota archaeon. Taxonomy (GTDB): domain Archaea; phylum Thermoproteota; class Nitrososphaeria; order Nitrososphaerales; family Nitrososphaeraceae; genus Nitrososphaera. The sequence goes on along the minus strand of JALYGW010000136.1, from coordinate 5,562 downwards.
CTTGCCTTGATGCAGGTTGCGCCTTTATTAATGCAATCCCTGTATTTATAGCATCAAACGCGAAATGGCAGCAGGCATTTGAAGATCGTAAATTACCATGCGCTGGTGACGATGTTATGAGCCAGCTTGGTGCCACTGTCGTTCATAAAACACTGGTAAAGCTCTTTGTAGACCGCGGAGTAACGGTAGACCAGACCTACCAGCTAAATGTCGGAGGTGACATGGACTTTTACAATATGCTGGACGAGGAGCGGATAGAGGACAAGAGAGTGAGCAAGACGAGTGCAGTAGCTGCAATGGCACCTTATGAAATACCGATGAGGATTGGACCATCAGACTTTGTGCCATTCTTGGATAACGACAAAGTGTGCTACATATCCATGAAAGGACGGTATTTTGGCAATATCCCTGTAGAGCTTGACCTCAAATTAAAAGTAGTTGATGCATACAATAGTGCTGGTGTAATGATAGACGCAGTGAGGGCAACCAAGGTTGCACTTGACAGAGGTATTTCTGGATCACTTGACAGTGTATCGGCTTACTGCTTCAAGCATCCACCTGTGCAGTTACCTTATTCTATTGCCAAGTCAAACTTCTTAGAATTTGTCGAAGGCAAAAAGGAACGATAGAATTCGATCCCTTCATTTTCTCTGATCTATTATTGGATTTTTATCTCTGCGGCAGCTTCTCTACAACTTCGTTCTATAGTTCTCTCTTGGTGATTAAGACAGCAACATCAGATACATTTTTGCTCGCCAGCCATACGATAGAAAATGAGTTTTGCCTTAAGATGCGACAGCCAATTCCTCTACTTAGGAAATAGCATATGGTTATAAGCTCCAGCACAATTTCATGCGCACAGAGCTTGTAATCGATAATAATTCTGTCATAAAAAAATTCTTGTGGTTGATGTGCTGTGCTTAAAGAGGCTTCCTAAAGACGAAGTTTGCTTTTGATGTTCAGCCAATGAGGAACCACTACCACCACCAACATCATCATCTAAATCATAAATCTTGTATGTTATTCTCAAATAGGTTTGTAAGAATACCAACCTAGATTTAGCTATGAACACGATTCCGATAGCAGTATTGCTTCTGTAGAAACAGAAGTGCCTTCCGCCAACAGAACAGGTAGTTATATAGTATTCTAGCAACAAAGAGTTTCTCCAACTATGGAGATGCTAAAAATATTTTACTAAAAGGAGATGAATTGAGACCGACAACGTATAATTAGCTCATGTGAAAACTAACCAGATAGCTACCCTTGGTGCATATTAAAAAACTCGAAGTCTACGGCTTCAAGTCATTTGGTTTCAAGAATACTGCGGTACATTTTGAGAGGGGATTAGTTGCTATAACTGGTCCAAACGGCTCAGGCAAGTCTAACATTCTTGATGCAATCATGTTTGCAATAGGCGAGAACAGTCCCAAAACTCTGAGGGTAGACAAGTTCCAATCGTTGTTCCACGATAGCCAGAACAGCAACCACCGCCTTATACGCGTTAGCCTTACGTTTGACAACACTGACAGAGGCATACCTATCGACTCTGATACAGTCACTTTGACACGTGGAATTGAGGGTCAGAATGGTGAGAGCCAATATTGGCTTGACAACAAGAAGGTAACCAAGACTGCCATAATGGAGCTTCTTGAAGTAGTGCTGGCAGCTCCAAACAAACTCAATATTGTACAGCAGGGCATGATAACAAGAATTTCTGAACTAAATTCCGAAGAGCGCAGAAGGATAATAGAGGATATAGTCGGCCTCTCCTACTTTGACGAGAAGAAAGCAGAGGCTCTTAAGCAGCTGGATGAGGCTGATAGGAGGCTTGAGGTTGCATTTGCAAGGATGGGCGAGATTAGAAAGCGCATAGACGAGCTTGAGACAGAGAGGAATGAACAATTAAGGTATGACCAGCTTATCACGGAGCTCAAGCGGTTCAAAGCGGTGCAGATATCAAACACCATACGAAACCTGAGGTACAAGCTAGCTACAAGTACTCAGATCCTTGAATCAAATAACCAAAAGTCATCACACCTTTCAAAGCTAATGGAGGAGGCGCAGTTAGAGATTGAAAAGCTCGACACCGAAAAGTCAAGATTTATTCAACAAGTTGACTCTGCTAACAGAGCTAAGTCACAGATTGCTATGAGAATATCAGGGATCGTCCATGACTCGGAGCGGACAAAGGCTATGTTGAGTGAGTCTGAACGCCGGATAGTTGATATTGAAAGGAGGCTGCCTTCCATTCACAGGAGCAAGCAAGCTGCAGTTCAGCGCATAGAAAGCACACGTTCTGAGGTTGACAGACTGAAGAAAGAAATGGAGCAAAAGAAGGCAGCGATCCAAGATCTTAGGATCAAGCTTGCTGCAATTAATAGTGAAATTGAAAAGATAACCGCCAATATTGCTAAATACGCTGCTTTCCAGGACACAACGGAAAAGAGACTTGCACGGATGGCCTCACTAAAGGGTCGGATCGAGCTTGCTGGGGCCAGAGTCGAAGAAAAAATCAAGACCATCAATTACAAGAAGGACTATAACTATTCAGCCATCACCTTGCTCCAATCCGAGATTTTGACTGCAAAAAACCGCATAGCACAACTTGAAAGGTCACTTGCGTCTTATGGAGTAAAATTGCATGATGCTGCCAGGCTTTCATCCCAACTTGCAAACGCGAAAGTAAATCTTGAAAAGGAGCTGGCCGGCTCTGCAGACCTACTGGTGCGTGCAGAGAATCTTGTGAACAAGTTTGAGGAACGGGCTGCCATAGCCAAAAACTCCATGAATGAGGATCTTGCTATTGCAGAATTGATGAAAGAAAAAAACAGGTTCAGCATATGCGGTCTTGTGCACAACTTAATAAGATGGAACAAGTCCTACGAGCGGCCTGTGCTTGCAGCAGGCTCTGAATGGATGAAAGCGTTTGTAGTGAATAATATCAAATCAATGATAATGATAGCAGCCTATGCCAAGGAGCGAAAGCTTCCACGTCTTAGAATAATACCACTTGATGTCGTCAGCCGCTTTAAGGAGAAGCAGGACACGCCCCACGATGAGGTCAATGTAATCGGGAGGCTGTCGGATTTTGTACAATCTGATTATGACAAGTTGCCAGCATTCCTGTTCTCAGACATACTGCTTGTAAGAAATTCATCTACAGCCTTCATGCTATCAAGGAAGGGCTATAGGACTGTGTCAGCTGATGGTGAGCTGTTCGAACCGGCTGGAGGTTCGATGTCGGTAGACTTTGGAGGAAGAATAACTGATATGACAAAGGCGATACTTTTTGGCGAGTCCGTAGGAAATCTCCGTACGATGATAACGAAGCTCTCTAAGCTGATTGAGGAAAAGAACACACAGCTACAGGAAATTTCCAAGCGCATAAGCGCGGGCGAATCCGAGAGAGTCCAACTAGAGCTTCTTATCAGAGATGTACAGAGAAGCATTACTAAAGAAAAAGAATCTTCAGAAGCAAAAGAAAAGTCATTGTCAGGGCTCATCTTAGATAACCACGCCCTCCAGTCAGAAGCCGATTTACTTATGACAGAGCTTGAGAAATATTCAAGGAGGCTTATCCTTCTCTCGCCTGCCATAGAAAAGCTATCGTCAAGGCTACAGAGCATAGGTGAAGAGCCGTCAAGCAAAAATGAGCTTGCTGATAAGAACATGGTACATAACCAGATAATAAAAGCAATAGATGTAGCCAATATAGAGCTTGGCCAGACAATATCTATACTCGGGGGGCTTGAAGCCAAACTGGAACTTGATATGCAACATCTCGCCGAAATGAACCAAGAGAATGAACGCCTTTACCATGAACTAGAGGAACGCAAATGCCAAATAGAAGACATGTACAGGAAGTCGCAGTCACTTGAAGCAGAGCTCAAAGGACTCAGGGATCAGGAGCAACAGATAATCACTTCTTCGGGCAGCGCCTACAGCGTACTGCAAGAATATGAGCGCAAGATAAAAGCACTCTCAGAGAGCGAGCGCAAAATATCAAAGGAGTACAACTTAATAGAGCGGGAGTCTGCATTGCTTCGAAAAGACATTGCAGATCTGACTTCTGAGGAATCTCGTCAGATAAACAATCTTCTGTCTCTTGGCTACAAGAACCTCCTTGATGAGCTGGATGTCGAAACTGCGATCAAAGAGTTATCTGAAGAATATGAGGAAGTCAAGTCACGGATCAACCTCCGCGCAGACGAGGCGTACGTACAGGTAGTGAATGGCTACCGTGGCATGTCAACTAGACGCAACCAGCTTGAAAGCGAGCGTAATTCTATCGTCTCCTTCATTGAGCAGATAGTGAAAGAAAAAGAGAAGGTCTTCATGGAGGCATTTCAGAAAGTTGACAGCGATATACGCGCAACATTTGAGAAAATGACAGGAGGCTTGGCATGGCTCGAGATCGAGAACTCTGAAGATATTTTTTCAAGCGGTGTGATGTTGCTAGTTCGGTTCCCCGGTAAGACCCTCCCCCGTGAATCAACCACGCTGTCAGGTGGCGAAAAGACAATCGCTGCCACTGTGTTCCTGCTTGCTCTCCAGTCACTCAAACCCTCGCCATTTTACTTGATGGATGAAGTAGACGCACATCTTGATGCCGAGAACACTGATAAGCTGTCAAAGGTACTGCTCGAGCGCTCAAAGGATAGCCAGATAATCCTGGTTACCTTGAAGGACTCTACTGTGGCCAAAGCTGCCCTTATCTATGGCATCTACCCAAAAGAAGGAGCTTCGCAGATTGTAAAGTACAAGAATCCTGCGCGGTTAGAGCTTGCCCATTAGCGAAAACAATCTGTAAATACCGAAAAACAGCATAGACTATCTACATTGGGAACTATCTTGCTGCAGCCCAAAAGGATGTTAATGTTGTCATTTGTAGTCATCACCGCAATAGCGGTTGTTGAAGCTGTAGGTGGAATTTTAAGCAATAGCATTTCGCTTGTGAGTGATGCAGTGCATATGTTTACTGATGTGATGGCAATTGGACTAAGTCTTTTTGCAATAACAATGGCGGCAAGAAGCCATTCTGGAGCAATGACGTTTGGTTACCATAGAGCTGAAGTAATGGTTGCACTTGCAAACGGTGTAGCGCTTGCAGTAATTTCATTATGGGTGTTGTACGAAGCATTTCTCCGCGTCATGTCTCCGCGCATAATAGACGCGCCGCTGCTGCTACTGACAGCAGGTATTGGTCTTGCAGGCAACCTAGTAGTGATGTTCCTACTAAAGCACCACGCCGGCAAGAGTATCAACATTCAGAGTGCATTCATCCATGTTATCTACAACACAATATCATCCGTCGCGGTTATCATTACTGGCTTCATTGCTCTTAACACGGGCATCACCATTGTGGATCCGCTTGTCGCCTTTCTGATAGCAGGCCTGGTGGCAAGAAGTGCTTACTCTATAGTGAGAAGAAGCACCCATATACTGCTAGAGGGGGCCCCGTCAGAGCTTGATATGCGAGAAATATTGATAACCCTCAAGCAGCTGGAAGGCGTGGTAGATGTCCATGATCTGCACGTCTGGACGATATCAAGTGGTATGGAC
>JALYGW010000135.1 GCA_030776915.1 Thermoproteota archaeon | reverse complement strand
GGCAAATATTGTCTGATCAACCCAGTATGATTTTTTTATGACATCATCTAGCTGGCCAAAAACAACCTTCCATGATGTAAGAAACCTTCCTGCTAGTCTGAGCAATTCAAAATATATGTGCCATAGATTGCATATCAGCCCTCTAGGATAAGTAAAATCATGAAATACCACAATACCACCGGGCCTGAGCACTCTCCAGCATTCGTCAATTACCCTTTGGACATCGACGTATTTGGCCAGATAGGAGGATATCATCGCGTCAAAGGATTCATCCCTGTAGGGCAGGACTTCGGCTGTGCCTTGCGCTATGGGCATCTTCAGCTTACGCTTCAAGGTGAGGAGGTATTCAAATGTGAGGTCGATCCCTGCCACGCTTTTGCCTCTCTCTGTTAACATGAAGGATAGAATGCCGGTTCCGCATGCAAGCTCCAGAATATGGCTACGGTGGCTGACTGCTCTTATTATCTCATGTTTCCAGGCAATATCCTGTCCAAACGTCGCCAGTCGCGAGATTAGGTCATAGCTATCGGCGTTAATACTAGTAAAGAAGCGCATTGCCTGAGCATGACCCTCATGAACTAGCATTATTAGTGCTATTACAGTCCCTCACCTACTTTTTTATGTATTGAAAAGTAAATCAATGCCTTTGGGCAAATAGAACTTTGATTGTATTTTGTAAACTGGCAGCGGGAGGTGTCACTGGAGGAGCGAAACGGCCAGAAGGTCATGGTGAAGAGAAACAAGCCCACAAAACAGTTTCATGAGTTTCTCATAATCTATGCTTACTCGCTTATTTCTATGCTGCTCTTCCAGCCGTCTGTTCCACTTACGTTTAGCGAAATAATTAGAAATGAAGGTTACGAGATGAGAAAGAACCTAAAAAAGATCGGAATACCTACACCAATGCTGCTTTCGATATCTGATACAGACCTAATAGAGGAATATATTGAGGATGGAGACATTTACAGGGCACTTGCTTCTGGTAGCAACGTTATGCTTGCATACAAGGCAGGATGCATTACAGGCAAAGCTCATCATGCCGGCTATACCTTCGTAGACAACAAGGCACAGAACTACCTTGCAAGGGGTGAGTCTGTCATAAGAACGGACCTAGGCTTTATGAAAAAAACTAATTCGCATTACTCAAAAAGCATGGATATAGGATCGTTCCTTGCAAGTGTAATGGACTTGGACAGGTACGGCGAAATCGCCAAGTCGTTCCATGACGGCTATATGTCAGAGGCAGGCAGCAAGTTCCCATATCTCTCAATAGTCATCCGTAACGTTCTGTCAGCTGGCTTTTCATCTAGCAGCAAGACAACGCTCAGCAATATACTGCTAGATTCCCGGAACTTGATCGGTCTTTAGATTGGTGGAAGCTCTGCTTTCTTGTCAAAGCCGCCTGAGCCAAACTTGCAGTAAAAGCACTGGTCAGACTGCATGTAGGTTAGCTTTTGTATCGATATTGCTCCGAGCCTGACCGCCACCTTTGTCATGAGACGGTACTTGAAAGGCATAGATGGAATCACTTCCTTGAAGTAAACTTCATAGTGGTCAGGACAGAACTTAAGGGTCACCTGAGCCTTCTGTCGGAACTCTGGTGAGGTCTCTTTGTTATTTTCGCTCATTGTCTTGGCTACATTAATCTGTTCTCTAATGTATTCATGCTTGGGACATGGGCAGTCCTTTCCGCCTGGATGCTTATAGGCAGGAGTATTTTTCCAGTCAAAGCCTGGAAAATTCTTTTCAAAATCATCCATCGCTAGCCTACACTACGTATTCTACTCTTATAAAGATGTAGGGCAATCTGCAGTCGTAGAGTGTAAGTAATGCTAAAATGAATACTGATTACGTTTACACAGAGCCACAGAATGACAAAAAATATATTTTTGATGTTATTACACTCCGTAAGCGACGTGGTACGAGACAGTGACAGTGGTGGCAGTGCTATATTGACAGCAACAGCCACAAATAGCAATTCTGGCGACGACGACTTAGATCCTAACCGCAAGACTTTGCTGGAATTTAAGAGGTCTGTTCAAGAAGAGCAAAAGACAGGTGACAAGAGGATAGAAGAGATAAACAACAAGCTTGACAGCACCAAGAAGCAGATAGATGAAGAGAGAGCTCAGCTTGATGATTTTCGCTCCAAGTTAAAGCAAGTTAACGAGGAAAAGGACATGGAATATCCAAAATTTGCAGAGCTACGAGAGAGCCTTATGGAGGCCAAGAACCAGATGAAGAGCCTAGATGACAAAGTTGGCCCTGTAGCAGCTAAGTTGAGAAAGGAGCGGAGCGACATGCACAACCTTCAGAGAGCACTTGAGCAGATAGAGAGAGACATCCAGACTAAGAAACTTTCCAAGGATGAAGAGCGCAAACTTGTTGCCCGGTCCAAGGAAATTGCAACTAAGCTGCATACGCTGAAAATGATTCATAAGAAAGAAGATCAGTATCGCACTATTTCAGCACAGTATGACCAGCTAAAGGATCAGGTCAAAAGGATTTTTAAGCTGAAAGAGGAGTACGGTACCAAAATAGGCAAGCTAAAGGAAAGCCTCGACAACCTGATAAACCTCCGGGAAAGCCTTTATGAGGAGCGTAGGCAGGTAATTCACACAGTAAGAGAAGCAGCTGCCAAGCTGGAAATGATAGAGACTCAACTGAACGCCATTGCTTTCAGAAAGTCGCGCATGCAAGCCGCAGAATATCGGCACAAGAAGCAGAAGGAGATGGGAGAGAGGCGAGCTGCTCGGCAGGAAGCAATACAAGAGCGCGCAAAGCGCGACAAGGAGTACCAGGAGCGCCGTAACACCTTGAAAGAAATGGCGCTCAAAAAAATGACCACGGGTAAAAAACTTACATTTGATGAAATGAAGTTGATATTTGGTGATGCAGGCTCTGACTGAGATACGTTTTTTTGATAGACAATTGTAACCTGCCCTTGGAGATGGCAGATAGAATTGAGTACAGCGGCAAGGTTTATGTCTATAGTAGTGGTATGCCTGCAGGCCATATTCAGCTCACAAAGGAGAGGCTGAGCGAATATGGAGTGAATGAAAATGACATTGAAGTTATAGAAGTTCCTGAAGGCGTACCTGAAGGATCTGTAATGGTGACGGTCTGGCCCCATTATTTGTCGGTTGCAAGGGTCAAGCGAGTGCGCGAGGGCTCAATCTATGCACCTCAGCTGTTTAACATCCAGTTATGATCTAAAACATTAAATCTTCTGTAAGCCCATTTTAGTAGGATGCTGACATTCTTCTGTAAGCGTAATCGCCACAGCGACTGTCCTGGAGATTGGCCAATAGGCAATATATGCGGGCCCGATCATGATTGCTCATTTGACTTGGAGAGGGTCAAATGCCAGTGCATGTGCCATAAAGGAAACTAATTTCTACACTTTCTTCAAGGTACTTCGCTTTATCTTCTCTTGCAAGAGCATTATTGCTGGATTAGAGTTTCAGGGCGAGGAGGGCAAACCAGGAACATAAACATCAGCTGGCAGTATATTATCTACTCCTGGCAGAACATTGTACGAGTCAAAGTACAACCCACCAGTAATAGCGCAGGCTCCCATAGCTATCACATATTTTGGTTCAGGCATTTGGTCATAAACAACCCTTAGGCGAGGTGCCATTTTTCGGTTAACTGTACCAAGAACTATTATTAAGTCGCACTGTCTGAGAGAACCAAAAGCTTCAAGAACGCCAAAGCGTTCTAAGTCATAACGAGGACTCGATGCTGCACCAAGCTCTACACTGCAGCACCCAGTCTCAAGGTGAACAGGCCATAACGAATACATCCTTCCCCAATTTAGTGCTTGACCGAGGGGTTTGTCAACCTTAGAGGTAACGGCGGCGGCTGCTGTTGTACAACAACAGTCACAACAGAAACAGCTAACACAGCAGCCGCCATCATTCGGTCAAGCACTAAATTGGGGTGGAGGGAGAATGATGATGTATGATGAGTTCCGCTCCTGGCTTACCAGTCAAGGGAAAATGAAATGGACGATAAAAGAAAGCGTGAATTATGCTAAACGATTTGCTTTTGTTTTGGACACAGGCGACGCTTCACCGCTGATGACTCTATCGCCTAGGAACAAACAGCATGCTATGACTGCTCTAGCAAACTACGCCAAATTCACAGGACGGTATGACCAATTCTTGCAGCTCAAACAGCGATACAACCTGAAATGGTTTAGAGAAGACTCAACCAAGAGTTTCCAGCGATTCTTTGATGAAGGGCTAACCCTCGATGTTATGATACAGCGGATACGCAAAATGATGTCTTTACTTCCCCCTTTTATGGGTCAAATAATCAAGTTTGGCGTACTTGTGGGGCTCAGGGCTTCGGAAGTGGTCGAGTCTGTCGGGCTGCTAAATAACAATAATGATGTCCCAAAGTTGGGACTACATTACTACAACCCAGAGCGCCAATGCTTGGAACACTTTAGATTCCCAGATGTCTTTATCAGGACCACAAAGAAGGCTTACATTTCATTTGTGACGCCTGAAATGATATCTGAAATTAGAAAAAACGCCGAAAGCGGCAAAATTTCTAAAATCCCAACTCTGAACGCCATCACACTAGCCTGTCGTAAAAAGGGCGTAAGGATGGAGATGCACCTAACTCGCAAAATATTTGCTTCTTACTTGCGGCAGGTGGGAAAGATAGAGCCCGAAGTAGTGGATTTGCTACAGGGGAGAACGCCCAAATCTGTGTTAGAACGGCATTATCTGGTCCCACAAGCGGGGCTTAAGGACCAGG
>JALYGW010000134.1 GCA_030776915.1 Thermoproteota archaeon | reverse complement strand
CCTCAATACATCCAATAATGTCAAACAAGTAATGCAGAGGACTCTCTTTGACAATCAAGACAAATAAAATCTCAATAATCTGCCGAAAAAGGCGGCACAATTCATTCAGATATGTTTTTGTATTTTCGCCTTAACCTGTTGCCACATAGCCTACACTCTTTTGCGTTGGGTCCAAACGCCCTGCCACATGCGCTACAGTAGGCGATCCACCTTCTTGTATGCGTGATACCTTTGCTGGCCACAGACTTAACAGGGATCTTCAAAGTGGTTGCAACATTTGCAACTGCGAAGTCATCAGTTACCAACACAATTCCCAGCTGCAGCGCAAGTGCAATTATTGAAATGTCTGCCTGAGAAAGTTCTTGATAGTCTCCGGTCCTCCTTGCTGCGGCAACAACTTTATCAATACTTTTTCTGTCTGAATTTAGTACCTGCAAGGTATTGGATTCAAGCAATGTTTCTATTGCCCCATGCGACCCTTTGATATGCTTTACCTCATCAAAAACGGCCTGGGTAGTGCAGTATCGGTACACCGATGACAGAAATATGAAGCCGGTGTAGAATGCACCTGCGTCAAGAGCATATCTAAAAGCCGAATCTTGAGAATCCAAGCTTTGCCAGCTGCCTCATTCCTTTTTTCTGAAGCCGTAAGAATACGGCGTCGTCAGAACAACGCAAAATGTTGATTGGCTCATCTGCATGAATCTTGAACGTTTCTTGGCCGTCAAGTATCATATGAGACTCGTGGGTACTTCGTATAAGGATTTCTTCCAGTGGGATCACTAACTGTGGCATTCTGTTGACAGATGCAATTGGAGTCAGACTCAGGCAGCTCATGCCTTCGTGCAAGACTGGTCCGCCAACCGAAAATGAATGACCCGTTGAGCCCGTGGGTGTAGAGATCACGATGCCATCCATCCTCTGCTTTATTTCGTCACCCATCAACATAACTGATAACAGAGGAGTTCTTGTGAGGTTCACTCTTATGATGAGTATGTCGTTTAGGACAGGGGGAAAGAGCTTGTTCTTGACAGAAGCCTGGATCCTTATGCGACAATCATAAAAATATTCTCCTGCAAGTATAGCCTTAATGGCTCCGTCGATCGAGTCTGCGTCGATTTCAGACATGATGCCGCGATGACCTCCGCTATTTATGCTAAAGAGTGGCACCTTTCCCGGTATGTTACGAAAAGCTCGCAAGGTAGTGCCGTCTCCCCCTATTGCAAAGACAAGGTCGAGCTTAATGTCCCTCAATTCACCAGGCCTGATTGGCGTTGCATCATCGATTATGGAGGGAAGCACAGAGTGGACATTGATTTTCCTTCTGTTGAGCAGAGTTGCGACCTTTATAGCTGCACTGTAGGCTTCACTACTTCCTATCTTTGTAATTATCGCTACATTGCGGATGTTCGGTGCCATTTCACCGCACTGCTGCTATAGCAGTAGACGAGTTCTTAAATGCCTTTATCTCTGAGAAAGGGTATAAGTAACAGTTGAAGGTAGCCATTCTTATGACGATGAGTAGATATGCCTACCCCGAAGTTCTATCTGAGACAGAATGGGTTGCGAACAACCTGAATAACCCAAGCATCAGGATTTTGGAAGTAGACTATGATCCTGAAAATTCATACAAGGAAGGGCACGTCCCTGGCTCACAGCTTGTATGGTGGAAGCGCGACATCAACGATCCTATCCGGCGCGATATCATTGACAAGCAGCAGTTTGAGGCCCTCATGAGCAGGATTGGCGCAACTCATGACACAGAGCTCATTTTGTACGGCGATTTTAATAATTGGTTTGCCGCTTTTGCTTTCTGGGTCTTCCAGTACTATGGCCACAAAAAAATCAAGATAATGAACGGTGGTCGAAAAAAGTGGGAGCTTGAAAGGCGCGAGTACTCAAAGGATGATCCGTCAACTTCGCCAACAAGATACATTGCAAAACCACCGGAAGAAGGCATACGGGCCTACATGCCTGATATAAGAAGGGCGATCGAAAAAGCAGAGCAGACTGTGCTTGTTGATGTACGCTCGCCAAAAGAGTTTTCTGGTGAAATCACTGCTCCTCCAGAGTACCCGACTGAGCATGCTCAACGAGGTGGCCATATACCTGGTGCGAAGAATATCCCTTGGGCTCAAGCGGTTAGGGAAACAGATGGGACGTTCAAGAGTCGTGAAGAGCTAGAGGCGCTTTATGAAGGCAAGGGCGTAACGCCGGATAAGCATATTATCTGCTACTGTAGAATCGGAGAGCGCTCATCACATAGCTGGTTCGTACTCAAATACCTGCTTGGCTACCCGTCTGTTCGTAACTATGATGGCTCATGGACTGAATGGGGCAACATGATCGGAAATCCGATAGAGAAATAAATCCTTCTCTACCTTCTCTCTTAGATGCAACAGCTAGGAAACTTGATCAAGAAGGCTCGTTTTTACTTCATTTATGACCATGATCTCAACCTTGTACTTGAAGACAAGACAAAGCGCGGTCTGGAAGTGCGAGAGAATGTCTTTGACGAAAAACATGGCGTACAAGCAGACAAGGGCACGATATATGACTTGAACGGGATAGGCCACAAAGTTGGGATCAGGTGGTATTTCCCGAAGTCAAAATATAGGTTAGATCATGTCATAAAGATTGGAGAAGAAATGGAATTGCGGTACAAGGCAATAAGGGAAATGACATGTCCGGATGATGAATAATAGATCGAAATACTTTTAGGAGAAATAAATTTTAGATAATTCTAGGCGTCATGTCTGTTTTATTGAGGGATAGAGTATGGACAATGCTATCTGAAGTCGCCAAGAGGGGTGTTTATCCGCTGCACGGCTATAAGCTGGGCATATACAGAATTCCGCTCGAGATTACTCAAAAGACAGAAATACAAAGTATCATTAACGATCTTAGAAGCTCTGGCTTCAAGATGGACACTCACGCTGACAGGATCTATGTGACCTACAAGTGGACAGAGAAAGGTATTGATCCAGTCATGGGAAAAGAGCTCTCTGCAGACCTGAATATCACTGTTGAAATCGTCACAGGAGAGGTTGTGGATCTTATTTACCAGATAAGGCAACTAGAATACTTTGGAGACCCCTACTGGATTAAAAACTATCGTCAGAAAGCAGACCAGAATGCCAAGATGGTCATTGACACTATTATCCGCAATACCAAGATAGGTGACAAGTTCATCGCACACTTACAGAAGGCGGAAAAGCTGTCGCTTGAAGAGGCGATCAAGAAGCTGGAAGAGATGACGCCCCTCGCAAAGAACCCCAAACAGCGAAGTGCAACTGCCCTCGCCTCTACAGCGGATAAGTCAGGTGGTCCTAAGCCTGTCGCTGCCTCAACAACCGCAACTCCGCCAGCAGCCGCTGTTCCTTCACCAGCGGCAACTGTCGCAGCACCACCTGCAGCAGGAGGTGGCAGTGTTGGTCCAACCACAATTTCCCTTACTGGCACAGGAACAAGCTACAGCAAAGCAGAAGGCCCAATTGACCCCAAGTTCAAAGAAAAAAGACAGGCAGCTGGCACCTATCAAGGAATCAAAGTATGGGGG
>JALYGW010000133.1 GCA_030776915.1 Thermoproteota archaeon | reverse complement strand
TATATGGATAGTGCGAACTCCTTTCTATGATATTCACAAGTCGCTTGGTGCAAAGATCGTAAATTTTCATGGTTGGGAGATGCCACTTCAGTACTCTGGGATCATGGACGAGCATGTCAATGTCAGGACCAATGTTGGCTTATTTGATGTCTCACATATGGGCCGATTTGAAATTAAAGGTCAGCACTCTTTCGCCTGCCTTCAAAGACTAGTAACAAACGACCTTGAAAAGCTGGCCGATCATCAAGCACTATATTCTCCTATGTGCTACGAAGATGGAGGCATAGTTGACGACATAATTGCCTACAGGCTTGCCCATGATAACTATCTAGTTGTAGTCAATGCCTCAAACAGGAGCAAAGATTTTGATTGGATTTCAAAGCATTCAAAATCAGCACATGTAGAGGACATAAGCGATAGAACTGGCTTGCTCGCGATACAGGGCCCACGGGCAACTGATCTGTTGCAGAAATTGGTAGAAACTGACCTGCAGTCTGCTAAGCCATTTCATATTGTTGATGCAAATATTGATGGAATAGAATGCATGCTATCGAGGACCGGTTATACAGGAGAAGACGGATTTGAATTATTCTTTGATTCTTCAAGAATAGAAATCTGGGACAAATTAATGCAGTATGCCAAAATATTTGGAATCAAGCCCACAGGTTTGGGCGCACGGGATACTCTACGGCTTGAAGCCGGTCTGATGCTTTATGGAAAGGACATGGATGAAAATACCACACCACTAGAAGTCCCATTAAAATGGACGATCAGCTTTGCCAAGAAGCAAGAATTCATAGGCAAAAAAGCGTTAATCAATAGCCATCCATCAAGAAAGCTTGTTGGTTTTGAAGTTCTGGAAAAGAGGATAGCGAGGCAGGGCAACAAGGTTCTGGTGAAAGGAATGGAAGTGGGCTTTGTGACGAGTGGTAGTTTTTCGCCCACGCTTAAAAAATCCATCGGGTTTTGCTTTGTGCCCGTTGAAGTTTTGCAAGATCAATCAATTCAGATCGACATTGGAGGCAAGCACTATGAAGCAAAAACAACAAGCACAAGGTTCTATAAGCGCAAATAAAGTGTGTGCAACAATAGTCTTTTTTGCATGTGCATTAATGTTTTTTGTGATGTGCGCAGAACTGAAAAGAGATAAGGTTTTATCTTTGCCGCAAAGAAACGGATTGTTGTGTCAGAATTAAAATTCACAAAGGAACATGAGTGGATTAAGGTAAAGGATGGAGTGGCAATAATTGGAATTTCTGACTTTGCTCAAGAACAACTAGGAGACATAGTTTCAATAGAATTGCCAAAAGCTGGCAGCGTCTTCAGACAAGGACAGACTATGGCCATAATCGATTCAGTAAAGGCGTCTTCTGACATTTACGCTCCTATCAGCGGAGAGGTCACAGAGGTCAACGAAGGGCTGATTGAAAAACCGGAAACTATAAACCAGTCTCCGTACGACTCGGGATGGATCGCAAAGGTTAAACCATCAAACATGGAAGAGTTTGAAAGCTTAATGACAAGGGAAAAGTATGACAGATATATTGGCGAAATAAAATAAGAGCAACAGAAATCTCGATGGATTACATACCTGCAACAGAAAAAGACATAAGAGAAATGCTAAACATCGTCGGAGTGACTTCCATAAATGATCTGGTCAGAGAATTCATTCCTGCTTTCACGGGCAAACTGAATCTGCCTCCGCCAAAGAGTGAGCTTGAGCTAGTTCGTCATATGAGAGGTCTTGCCCATACTAACAAGGTCTTGCGATGCTTTGTAGGCGCAGGAGCTTACAATCATTATATCCCATCAGCTGTGAGCCACCTGCTGGCAAGAGGAGATCTCTTTACAGGGTATACGCCCTACCAAGCAGAAATGAGCCAGGGGACGTTGCAGGCCATATATGAATTTCAATCCTTCATATGCCTTCTTACTGGAATGGATGTTGCAAATGCGTCGTTGTACGAAGGCGCATCTGCCTTGGCTGAGGCAGCCTTGCTTTCATGCTCTTACACTGGACGGGACCGTATATTTGTAAAGGGAAGACTACATCCACAATATCTGGAAGTATTGCATACATACTGTGAAGGGGCTGAACTTACACTCACTGACAGAATTGATAACAATACTGCTTGCGTAATCGCCCAAAATCCGGATTTCTATGGTAACGTAGAAAACCTGCATTACATAGCCGAACAGGCGCATAGAGTGGGCGCACTCTTTACTACTTGTATTGTCGAGGCAACTTCACTTGCAATACTAGAGCCTCCCGGAAAATATGGCGCGGATATTGTAGCAGGAGAAGGACAGTCATTTGGCATACCTTTAAGCTTCGGTGGACCCTATCTTGGATTTATAGCTGTCAAAGACTTTTTGTTAAAGAAACTTCCCGGCAGGATCTGCGGCATGACTACAGATTCGAGAGGCAACAGGGGCTTTGTACTTACGTTTCAGGCGCGGGAGCAGCATATCAGAAGAGAGAGAGCCTCAAGCAACATAACCACCAATCAGGCTCTAATGGCGCTGGCGGCAACGATATATCTGGCACTCATGGGCAGGAGCGGCTTGAAAAGGGTTGCAAAACTGTCTTACGCTAGAGCACACCTGTTGAATACAAAACTGGAAAGGGCTGACTTTAGGAATTTGAACAGCAAGCCCTTCTACAATGAGTTTGTAATGAAGGTTCCAGGGTCTGCAGAAGAGCTTGCCTCAAGGCTGCTCAAAAAGGGAATACTGGGCGGAGTTAATCTGGGCGAAGACAATATTTTGATTTGCTGCACTGAGATGAATTCTGTGCAGGATATCGATGATTTCGTTTCTGCCGTAGCTGGTGATTGAAAAAGGATTTAAAATAATATTTGAATATAAAGAAGAGAAAAACACGGGACATGTCCAGGAAGAAGTAGAAGAAGAAGAAGACTATATTGAGCTGCCAAGTGACATTGTCAGAAAGGAGCTGCCCATCCCCAATGTAAACGAAGTAGATGTTGTCAGACATTACACAAATCTGTCAAGAATGAATTTTGGCGTTGATATTGGATTTTATCCACTTGGCTCATGCACCATGAAGTATAATCCAAAGGTAAACGAAGACGCAGCAAGAGCAGAAGGATTCAGCAACCTTCATCCTCTATCTCCTGAAGTGTGCACTCAGGGGTCGCTAAAATTGATGTGGGAGTTAAAAGAGTATCTGAAAGATATCGCTGGTATGGATGATTTTACTCTGCAGCCTTCTGCTGGGGCCCAGGGCGAACTCTTAGGAGTTATGATGGCAAAAGCCTACTTTAGGCACAAGCGAGAAAAAAGGACAAAAGCGATAATTCCGGATTCAGCCCACGGCACGAATCCTGCTACAGCTTCAATATGCAAATTGGAGACAATCACGATTCCTTCTGATTCACGTGGCAACATGGACATAGGCAGATACAGGGAGGCGCTTAATCCTGAGGTGGCACTTGTTATGCTAACA
>JALYGW010000132.1 GCA_030776915.1 Thermoproteota archaeon | reverse complement strand
CTATAATTTTTTACCTGATTCGCTACCATGAGTAATTCACCTACTAAGTCAATTGACGTAAGGGGACTTTACTGTCCTGAGCCAGTCTTCCGTACCAAGATGGAGGTCGAGCGCCTCAAGATAGGTGATACGCTCAAGATAGTTGCAGATGACCCTGAGTCTGAAGAGGACATTTCAAGGTGGGTCAATCGCAACGGACATCAGCTGATATCGTTAAATAGGAATGATAAAGATCTTGAATTCGTAATAAAGAAGGCGAAATAGAAAAAATGACAGCAGTTGCAAGACCTGATGTTGTCGAACAAATAGGACAGACACCACTGATTGAGCTCAGGTCATTTTCTACAAAGAATGTCAAGCTATATGCTAAACTAGAGTGGCATAACCCCTTTGGCTCTGTAAAGGACAGGGCCGCATACTGGATGATAAAGCATGCAGAAAGAAAGGGAATCTTGAAGAAGGACAAGAGCATCATTATTGAGCCTTCATCTGGCAACACTGGTATTGCACTGGCAGGTATAGCAACTGCACTTGGCTACAAAGTAGAAGTTGTTATACCTGAAAAGGTGAGCGAGGAAACAAAGAACATCCTACGCGATCTGGGCGCGACTCTCCATGAAACATCTGATGATTTGTGCCCCCGGGTAGGCGCCGGCACAGACCAGAGCATTGCACTTGCAAAGGCCATTTCAAAGCCAAGGCCTGACATTTACTACATGCCAAACCAGTATGATAATGACACCAATTTCTTGTCACACTATGAGAGCACTGGCCCTGAGATATGGAAGCAGACAAATGGGACTGTCACTCACTTTCTTACTGGCTGCGGAACAGGAGGTACAATAACTGGCACTGCAACATTTCTGAAAGAAAAGAACAAGAACGTCCGCGCGATTGCGATACAGGCACAAAAGAACCATCTTCTGCAAGGATTGCGAAACTTTGAAGAATCGGCAATTCCAGAGCTTTTCAAGCGGCGCCTCGATGTCGTAGACGAGTGGATGACTGCAACTAACAAGGACTCATTTGAGGCCGTAAGGCAGCTTGTTGAAAAGGAGACTATGCTTGTTGGCCCTTCCTCGGGATCAGTTATGGCTTCAATGTTGAAGATGGCACATAACTTTGATCATGGTATTATTGTTGGCATTTTCGCAGACGACGGCAGAAAATTCAGGAGCCTCTACGTTAGGGAAAATGTCCTAACCGAGCAGGAATATGACAGGGCTCTTGAGAGTGCAAAATATCTGTCCAAATTGGCTTACTCCTGAACTGAAGGCTACTTCAGCTGACACGTCTACACACTAATACTGTAAAAAGTGCTGCTGTACAAAACTCAAAAAATGAGGTAATACACAATGAAGGCATAATATATCCTCTAGAGGCATTGCAAGCCACTTGGGCTCATAGCCATCTGGCACAATTTTACACTCACGGAAAATGCCTGCAGGATTATTATTATTATTTTTTCAGCCAAGCTTTCTTTCAGAAAGCCATTTTTCGACATCAATTGCTGCCATACAGCCAAAGCCTGCTGCAGTTACGGCCTGTCTGTATCTATGATCATGAACATCTCCAGCGGCAAACACGCCTTCAACGCTTGTCTTCGTGTATTGCTTCAGGACGATATAGCCCTTATCGTCAAGCTCGAGTTGTCCCCTGAAAATCGCAGTATTGGGTTCGTGGCCAATTGCCACAAAGAGGCCACCTATCTCGATAGTCCTTTCCTTGCCGGTATTGATGTCCTTGACCAGGACCATTGAAATCTTATTGTTGCCCTTAATATCTGCCACAACGTTATTCCAGATGAACTCGATCTTTGGGTTTTCAAGAGCCTTTTGCTGAAGGATCTTGCTAGCACGCAGAGAGTCGCGTCTGTGAACCACTCTGACTGACTTACCAAACTTTGTCAGAAATGTTGCTTCTTCTATTGCAGTATCGCCGCCACCGACGACTACAATATTTTCGCCCTTGAAAAAGGGGCCATCACAAGTCGCGCAATATGATACTCCTCTGCCGCTAAATTGCTGCTCTGCAGGAATACCAAGCTTTCGAGGAGACGCACCTGTGCATACTAAAGTTGCTTCTGCAGTATACGTCTCGGCATGAGTTGTGATTGTGAATGGCCTCTTCTTGAAATCAACTTTGAGCACCTCGTCATCGACAACTACTGCACCAAACCTTTCTGCCTGTTGGCGCATATTCATCATCAATTCAGGTCCAAATATTCCGCTTGGAAAGCCAGGATAATTTTCTACTTCACTTGTAGTCATGAGCTGGCCGCCAGGCAGGGTGCCTGTTATAACGAGCGTGCCCAGATTAGCACGGGAAGTATAAATACCAGCTGTGTATCCGGCAGGTCCAGAGCCAATTATTATTACATCATAGTGCTTCTGATCCCTAAAACTGGCTGATTGGCTGTAGGACAAAGTACAAGGTCACAATTTCTATACCTCTTAATAATTCGTTCGGAACGAACTGAAAGTATGAAATATCATTGCATGAAGAGGGGATTACTGAAAGCGAAAACTCAACTGAAATGGGCCGCATAGCTAAAATCTTCCAGCCCTTGACTGACCTGTTGATTATCTATTTGCCAGATTCTCGTGATGGCTGCATAATGTTCTTTTTTCAATAGTGTGTATCAGATCCTCCTGCCAGTGCGCGTTAAAGAGTCTACAATCTTTGTTATTGCAGAAAGGATCACCGCTAGTGATAAAGAAAAATATCGCCTGCAGGGCATAATTTATGGATGCTGCAGTAATTTTATCCTCATCATCATAGTCAATGAACCTTCCTGCGAACTTTTTCTTCAGCATGTTGATGTCTTCTGCTATGCCGCCAAGCAGCTGAGCAAGGTAGAATTCTCGAGGTTTTGCTAGAGCTTCGACTATGCCGGTTGTAGAAACGATCGAAGGTGTGCCGCATATGACAGCACGGCCATGGTAGCGCCAATCATCCTCACTAAAGGTGCACGTCAAAAGACTAGTGAATATAATGTGGATATGAGCCAGACTAATTTCTGCAGTAGGTATCATTTCTGCAAGCTTCTTCTGCATAACAAAGCCATCATACAGCGGAATTGTAGTAGTCGTAGTCATCATCTTGCTGTATTGTTCATGGTTTGGCTGCTTTTCAAGGGGCTGCTTGACGTCTGCTATCTTTGCATGCTCTATCATCTTCTCTTCATACTTAAACGGTGGCCTGATGTCTATCTTGCAGCTTGGAAAAATCTTGTCAATCTCCTCAGCCACTACCTTGGCACCAAATGCTGCTGGCGCTGAAGTAGTCCTCTGATAGATGTGAATAAAGCGAGGAAAATCCAATTATTATTAAGAGAAAATGGAAAAGTGAAAATATAAAAAAAGATTACTTCGCCCTCAATTTGGGCGGACTTGGCATTTCCTTGAGCTTGCCCAATGCAACCTCGGCCGCTTTCTTGCCGGATAGGAGCATAGCACCAAACGTTGGTCCCATTCTTGGAAGGCCATGTGTTTCGGTAACAGACATGCCTGTTGCAATTAGCCCAGGAAATACTTCATCTGTGTAGTTGACTACGGCGTCCTCGCTTCCTTCAATCCACATTGGGTCCATGCCCTTCCATTTGACGTATCCGCGGTCCATCAGACGCCTGACAGCAACTGAGTCATGTCCTGAAGCATCGATTACGATCTTGCTTTCAAACGCGACTGGGTCAACACATGTGATGTTTCTTGGCAGAGCTGAGACCGGCATCCAATTGACTACCACGCCACCTACTCGCTTGTTCTTGAGCACGAGGTCATCAAATTTGGTCAGTTGCAAAAAGCGTACTCCTGCATCGCAGGCTGAGCCTATCAGCTTGCTGCATGCATGCGGACCCCATGTTGCGTATAATCCTTCATTTATTTTCCTGTATGGCACTCCAAGCTCGTCCCATACCTTTTGTGCTGGTGCCCTCACGGTGACTGGATTCATCATATAGCCTCCTACCCAATATCCGCCCCCAAGGTAATTGTTCTGCTCTATGATAAGGGTCCTAACCCCAGCCTTTGCCAGATCTCTGCCAGCAGTAAGGCCGGCCGGGCCGGCACCTATAATTATAACGTCAGAATCAGTATACTCTCTCATTGTTTCATTGAACATTTCCGCAATAGTTCTGGTGATTTCTTTCTCGCTCACGTCGGCAAATATCTTTGCCATATGATATCATCCGCCTCTGATGGATATTAATAGATTGTCAGATAGCTAACTGTCTTGACAGAATTGTCGTATATGCATATATGCCTCCAAAATTTTAACTGTCTGGCTTAGCTCTTGAAGTCGTATATGCACTTGTCGCTTCCGATGCCTTAGAAGTTATGGATTATCATAGCGAACATGGCCCGATAGTTCGTACAAATATACTACTTCTTAGCACCGTTCGGCTCTGTACGAGAACGTATTTCACGGAGGCATTGCAGTCTGCAGATTTTTTCCTCTGTCATGAAACTCATGAGAATAGCACGCCATGAGACAAAAAGGATATCAAATGCCTGCACTTGTGAAAATCATCCTAATAATAGATAGTGGGCTTGAGTCAGCGGCTTGTAGAAGAAAATAACAAAGTAACGTCCTAGTGGGACGTTTACATAGTAGTGTAACGCACAAAAAGTGCTTAATCTTTTGCAGGTGGCTTGCTGGTCACGCCACTTCCCAGAGCATGGTCTATCTTTGTTATCAGGTCAATAAGATCAGACTTGTGGGCGTTAAGGTATTCCTGTCCCCTGTCCTGAAGCCTTATCTTGTAAAGCCTAAGATCCCTGTGTTCGTCAAAGAACTGCTCTATCATGGCGTTTCCATGCTTCGTTGGGCTCACAAGCTCCTCAAAGTGTTCCAGCGTGCTAGCCAAATCGCCTTTCTCAATTGAATCCTTAGCCTTGGTGAGAACTTCTTTTATATCCTTTAGCTGTTGGACAGGAGCTGAAATTTGCTTGGTGCCAAAAAGGCCGCTTTTCTTTGTCACTCCTACCTTGTTTGCAATCTCGCTGGGAAGTTCGTAATATTCCTCCTTGCCGGTAAAGCTCCTCCTTTCGTGCTTGATGACAAGACCTTTCATGGCAAGGCGCATAAGTGCATCCTCAACTTCTGCTCTGTCCATGGCGGTAACCCATACTATCTTGCCCACATAGTCATAACCTTGTCTTATCGACTCGAGCACGACTACTTCGATGATCCTCCTGAAACCCTCTTCTGCACGTGCATTTTCAAAGTCCCTGTCACGAACTGCTTTCCTTGCATTCTGAATGTCTATCTCTATAGATCTCTTGAGCGCGTCAAGGCCATCATCGATCTTGCCACTCAGAGTAAGGTAGCAAGCCTTGTTATACCAAGACATGCCCTCGTTTGGGTTAATGTCTACTGACTTTTCGCAGCATTCAATAGCTTTGTCGTAGTTTTTCATCTTATAGTAAGCAAGTCCCTTGAGGTTCCACGCCTCAGCGTTGTTGACATCGACCTCAAGTGCCTTGTCATAGGAAGCGATAGCAACAGTGTATTCACCTAGGTGAAAATGGGCATATCCTCTTTTAATCCACGCATCAACAAACTGTGGGTCAATCCTTAGTGCAAGGTCAAAGCTCCTTATAGCGTCAAGGAACTTTTCATTAGACATATCGTTGATACCCTTGTTGTAGAGGTCTCGCTTTTGAAAATCGCTCTCATTATAATCAGATTCCAGCCTCTCTTCAGAAGGGACACGGTCCTTTCTTTTGCTATCCCTTCCAAACAATCTGCCCATCAAAATAAATTTCCAAATTCACAGATAAATAGATTATGATAAGAAAAATCCTACAATTCATGAGGCTTTTATGATCTCTTTGGCTTAATTTTTTCCCATATGAGCATGGTGGCAGCAACAATATGCTCCATGAAATCCATGTTGAGATATGCTGGACTATTCTCTTTCACTCTTAAAGGGCACCTGAAGCTTGAGGACAATTGAATTGTTAATGTCAAGCTAGGCTTGACTGAGTTGGATTGGCTACGAATTAACAGAACTCTGATGGCTCATTGTACTCTGCCATGACTAGTATTTCAAAAGCTGTTCCCAGTTAAATGAGGAAGTTCAAATTCCATCTCACCCCACCGCGACAACTTTGCAATAAGAAACCAGCATTGGAGGCCAGATCTGGCAGCAGCAACGAGTAGTCTCAGAGCCTCCTTGCCTAAGTGTAGTC
>JALYGW010000131.1 GCA_030776915.1 Thermoproteota archaeon | reverse complement strand
GTGTATGGGTGTGTGCTCTATATACATGAATCCTGATTTGTTAATCAAGGTACTTGCAGCGATTGAACCGGAGAAGGTTATGACCATTGATAACTTCCAGCAGGCTTGCGCTATCTCTAGTAAATCGGTTGCAAAAAGCGTACTTGATTATTTAGAAGTTAACAACATTGGTTCTGTTTCTAAAAGCACAGTTAAGTTTTCAGGATCTGACAGAATCCATGCCGCAGTGCTTGCACTTCATATGAGAAGCGACATCGAGCAGGTATCAACATACCTTTCCTGGAAGGACTTTGAGAAGCTTGCATCTGAGGTTCTCAGATCTTTTGGGTACCGCACTCGGACTAACGTTAGATTTGCTAAACCCCGAATGGAAATTGACGTCGTTGGAACCAGTTCAGATGGTTTTACAATAGCAGTTGACTGCAAGCACTGGAAACAAAGTAACCTCTCATCTATGTCAAATTTTTCCCAGAAGCAGGCCATACGAGCTGAGCGCCTAATTAAGTATGAGAAAAAAACGATATCTCAGGTCGTGCCCGTCATGCTGACCTTGCATTCCGAGTCGGTAAGGTTTATCAATGCAGTTCCACTTGTACCGATACACAAGTTCAGATCCTTTATTATGGATGTAAAGGGCTTTTTGCCTGAAATGTATGTATGTATGTAGCCTCTTCCTCCAGCGGCTATACTAGGATAAGGCTAGCATTGCAATAAAGGTTGCAACAGTGATTGCAATAAAAATTTTCGTTACATTCACCGATCTGTCAAGTGCGCTAGAGTAATCCTCAAACTGCTTTTTACCCATTACCTTGATGGCTGATTGGGCACAAGCAAGCTCAAATGCAGATTCAGCGGCCATCTCTGCTGTCTTAGAGCAGAGATGGATATACGCTGTAGCAATCTTGTCCAGATTAGTGGTAGTTCCAAGGGCAAAATATCCTTCTCTTGTCCTCTTGCCTGACGTTGAATGCGTATCAGAACTGCATATCTCCAGCATAGTTGTAGTTGCTGCATTACTGTTGTTGTTTATTTTGGAGACGATGTAGTCACGCGCTGTATTTTCCATGTTGTTTGAGTCTGCCCATCCAATGACATAGTTTTTGTTATCTATACTTAAGAATAGTACTGCAAGCCCGCCTTGTCCCAACTCGTCTGTCCTGTCCATTCTATAATTTATATCGTCTAAGCTGGCAAATCCTGCCTTGAAATGTTTCTGAGCTTGCTTTTTCAAGTGGTCCAAGCATTGCTTTGCAGATGCGATCAGATCTTTTCTGTCAGAATCGTCGAGATGCTTGCCCATTGCATTATGGCAGTCAACTACCAAAACGTTAGAAAATCCAATAGTTGCGCCAAAGGATTCAAGTTCGCTGCTTACGGCCCGAGGAATGTCTTCCATGCCCTTGGGGGCAAGCGACAGCATGACCATTGCAGTTTTGCCAAATGCAATACCAGTTGAAGTAGAGTTGTTTATCCTCACTTGTACAGGCGTGCTGCACGTGCTCCCCTTTTCATTTGTTATCATTTGTCCTAGGTCTTTGACATATTTCTCTACTTCTTTCTTTGAAGGAATGTTGAGCGAATGGTCTGAGACGCTATGCATTACCAGAGCCCTTTTTGAGAACTTTTCGTAAAGAACATAGGGCAGGTTACTTCCTCCTACCATGCTAAAAGGTCCTGGGTGTACGTCCGGCAATACTATAGCCGCCTGGTTGCCTGCAAAAAGGAAACGAATGACCTTTGTTGCTATAAGATTTTCGTGAGCTTTTGCTTCAATTAGTTCTTCAATCATGTCTACTCTGTTTTCTGACCACGCTACAAGAAAAGCACGCAGCAGCCCAAAGGTGCTCTTTACACCAGGCCTTCCAGCCCTATCTGCGATGACGGTCCATACTATGCCAATTGCTAGGAGAAGTGCCCCAAACGCGATGCCCCCGTAACTTCGCGTCATGATTGAATGGTACGAAGATGGCGGTACAAACGCAAAGAAAAAGATGACAGGTTGTATGAACGACACTAATACTGCCCTAGGTGTGCTGGCTCCAAATACTGAAATGAATAAACCTATCCTGAAGCCCACTGCAAGGAGCATCCCTGCAATGACATAGTCTATTGAGGGAGACTTGGAAAATAGATAATCTGCGACGATCCCTACAAGAAGAGTGAGTGACCAAAATACGTTAGCGAATGCAGAAACGTGTGCAATTTTCGAGAATTTTCGTACTGGAGTACCTCGGAGTCCAATATAGTCAAGGAAATGAGAGCCCACAAGAAATACTAGACTAATAGGAAGGTAAAGCGCAAGGCTTGCGATCCCTGCTTGAAAATTGTAGATGTGCGATACAACAACAATGATTACTGCACATCCGATCCAGATAGAATACGATACCTTAGAAGAGGAAGGATTTATTCTGGTAACAGACCAGCGCCTGTGAATATTTGATACATCGTCGCGCCGGGGTGCAAGCGTCATCCATATTCAACCGACAGGAAACAGAATTCTTATCATAATTGATGCTCCGATAACAGCACCAGTTACCCCCAGCACAATCTCCGGCCTTACCTTGACGCCTCTTGTCTCGTCTTCAAAAAACCTCAGAAGACCCGCGCTTGAAGCAGGGAGAGGAGCATTTTTTTTCTTCTTACTGCTCATTGATAGCAGTTTATTATTTCTATGCGCTTAAAATACATTCCGCCGATCATCCTATAAGATTCTTAGTCTTTTCCAAAATCCCAAGATATCTCTCTAGAAGCTCCGCCTTTTGTCTCTGCATTGAAATGTCATTCTCACTCCTTATTTCTGATGCGAGCAACGCGATCTTTTCTTCAATTAGAGATGCAGCTGATGTCAATACTGCCGATCTTCGTACTGGTACTGCCTTGTCTCGTTCTCCCTTTGGCTGAGTGCCGCCTCCTCCTCCTCCTCCTGTATTTACCTCATTGCCACAATTGATGCAAGTAATTTTCTCTCCAAGGCGCACTTGGACTCCGCTGCATTTACTGCATGGCTCGCTAGTAAGTGTTCCTCCGTTTGCAAGTAGAGATGCTCCAGTCTTGATTCTGCTGACAACATTATTATTATTACTATCTTCAGAAGAAGCCATGGTAAAATATTTGCCGCCGACAAATTTTTTCTTTATGCTTCAGTTTCTTTTTGACTTACTCTAGTCGGGTCAGATTGTTGTGCCAATTGCATCTGCGCAAGATATGCCTCATATAAGGTTGTCACATAGGTTAGGGAATGCCATTGTAGAAAATTCTTTGTCTGGTTAAAGAAGCCAGCCCGCCTTTGCTGACACCCCTCTATATTATGAATCAACTAGCTATGGAAGATTTCCATGCCTATAGTTAGATTGTAACATTTTTACATTTTTTTTGTATATGGCAAAAATTGGATCAGAAATGCAGCCAAGAGATTTTGTAGTAATGAAATGCATATATATATATAGATTTTATCTTGTATATGCGGTCAGTCTGTCATAAAGTATTCGCAGTGCTCATCACATAATCAGACCCATACTACATTTACTCATATATATGCCCCTAATCTGAAAAGTTCTTCTTTGAAAAAAGATTCGATCAGATTTGCAAGGATTTATTCTTACTCCTAATCCCTGTATCATTTTTTTCTATAACCTCCAAAGTAAGCGTGGACCTAATTTCTTTACGAGTTCGTATTTCA
>JALYGW010000130.1 GCA_030776915.1 Thermoproteota archaeon | reverse complement strand
GTATTTATCCCCTCATTGTCCATCAGTAACACCAAAACCAACCTTATTTAGTCAAAACCATCTCATATCTAGTGATGGGACATGCTGCAATAAAAGATTCCACCATTCCATGTATCTCTAATAATTTCTATTGCATTTTTTCACTGCTTGGTATCTATAAAAAGTATTTGTGAGTGCCAGTGTCACAAGAAATATGGCGATAGGTCGATATGCGGGAAATGTGTCGACAGGCATAAGGCATCGCCATACTATAACATTATGAAAAAATTTGACTAACACAAGATGAGCTAATCGGAGCTTTATTTTCCCTTCAATCTTACAAAAGACGTAAAACATCGAATAATCTCTCTATCACCTTGTGGATGCGGCGGCAAATCAGACACATCATTTTCTACTACGGTTTTTTAATTTGACGCCCTCTGCATTATTGCTAAATCCTAGCATCAAAACAACGGCTATTGCAGCTATCTAGCTAGCCTGCTCCTCGTTCAAATACGACTTCAGCGTACATGAAGTGTGAAAGTCTACGCTGTCTTGATAGCAGCGTTAATCGCAAGAGGAGCGCTATCTGTTTTAGCTTCCTTGTTTTATTCTCCGTTTCAACCCAATCCATTGCAATACAGTATGTATATATTGTAAGTGAATCTAGAGATAACAATTCGGTGTCAGTTGTTTTTGAAAAAATGCAACTAACCTGATAAATAATCCTATGGATTCTGTTTATGGACAGGTTGCCGCGTGGAATATCAATGTATACTTGCTGTGGCAAGATTCCATCTCACCACCCGGATACACAAACTATATGATATTTTTATAAAAAGCAGTGATGATAACGGGACTGCTTTTGGATCATCTATCAATTTAAGCAGCAACTCTGGCTTTTCAGAGCATCCGCAGATTGCAGCTTACGACAATAACGTTTATGCAATATGGGCCGATTATACTTCAGGCAACAGGGAAGTGCTTTTCACAAGGAGCGAAGACAATGGCACCAGTTTTGATGAAATTAAAAACCATAGCAACAATACATCAGACTCCTTTAACCAAGAGATGGCAGTTTTTGGAGACAACATAAATGTTGTCTGGTTGGACCACGGTGAAGGTGATAATACAAATATTTTATTGAAGGCAAGCGCTGACGGAGGGGCAACATTTGGCAGGACGGTAAATATTAGCAGCAACGCCAATCAAGAAACCTACCCAAAGGCAGCAGAATACGAGGGCAGCAGCGTTTACATAGCTTGGAATATGGCAGCTGACAATCTAGATGAAAGAGATAACGAAGCCCTTTTTTTCGTAAGGACTTTAGATGCTGGAAATACTTTTGATAACATCATAAAGCTGAACCACGAAAATAGTTTTGGCGAGCTTCAGATAGCGGCCTTTGATGAGACTGTTTATCTGGTATCTGGAGGACTTCTTCATACAGTGGATGTAAATGGCCTATTTTTCACAAAGAGCATTGATAGAGGAAGTAGCTTTTCAGAGCCTGTAATAATTGACGAGAATGCCTCATTCACAAATCCCCTAAACGTAAAAGTTGGCGCTTATGACGAACAATTTTTTCATATATAGCAGCTCAAGCCTCCGTTTCAGGCAATGATGAAATCCTTCTACTAGAAATGAGCGGTAATATTATTCAACATGAATACTCAATCTGAGCAATAATCCCAAGATCTCTGAGTGCCCCTCTCTAGCTATGGCAGGAGATAATATCTATGTCGTCTGGGAAGACGTGACCCCTGGAAATCATGAGATACTGTACGCAAAAGGCATTAGAGCCTAGCAACTAGCAATCATACCAAACTGCTTTTAATCATGATGGATAGGGTGAATGTGAACAAATAATGTCCAAAGGAAGCCCCGAATCCTCAACAGAACCTGATGAACAATCATTGTCTAAAAAGGCCAGAGAGACTGGACTGACATTGAAGGAACTGGTTAATTCGATAGGAAAGAAAAGCAAAGCTGTGGCCCAACAAAAATCGACTCAGCTAAAAGAGGCCGCTAAAGATGATGAGATTAACGCAAAAGATGCAGCAGACATTCAGATGCTTGGTAGCCATATCGAAAGCATAATCACGATCTTTGAAGATACAATGGATAAAATAAATGCACATCCTTCCTATGACGAGCAGCATGGGATGCTTGTTGGATTCAAGAAAATTTTAGAGGAAGAAGTCAATCTCATTGATGCTAGGTTGAATATGGCCAAGCGGCTCAAGCGTCTGAAGCCTTCGCAATATTCTGAAACTCTAGAAGAGAGGATTGAGGATAGAAAACAAACAAATGCTATTGATGCCGAATCGGTCAACCAACCTCTACCCGACAGAGACGAAGCTAGGACGATGGCTGAAATGGTAGAAGACGATCGGGAGAAAATCTAGTCTGATTGCCTGTTCGCATTTTTTTTCTGAAGGTAGTAAACGATAGTAAGAATCTATTGTTATGATTCTGCGATCATATTCAAAGAGTCTCTTCTAAGAAGAGATATAGGAAGGTGTACATATGCTGTGCGCTTCTGCCTTGTTATTGGCTGAACGACAGTTGAAGAGAGAGGGGGGGCGAAGCAGGAAATGAAAGCTAAATGCGTATGTAATATTCATAATGTTGTTATATTTTCAATTGCTACAACGGTTATTAGGCTCAATACCGTTTCAACCTTAATAATGAATCCAAAAATGAATAATAACGACAGAAAGAACCTTTCTAAAACTATTGCAATGGCTGGCATGGGATTTCTCTTACTTGCGGCAGCATTTACTTTCTCACTTGCCAATTCTGGCCAGCAATTAGTAAGCGCCCAGCAAGGCGGCAACGCTACTACAGTTGTAGCTACGCCTTTTGATACGTTTACAGCCAGTGGGCCAATTACGGCAACTATTCAACAGCAAGGAGGCGGCGGCAACCAAACAGCAGCAGGCGGCCAGAACCAAACAAACACGACAACAATGGGCCAAACTATGACAGGCGGAGGTCAACAGCCACCTTACATCTTAGGAGGAACCTGGAACATAGATGTCCAAGGCGGAAATGTGACGGGTTTTGGAGCCAACTTTATAATGGTGCGCACTGATGGCACTGAATTCCACACGCACAACATCACCAACTTTAGTATAGGCAATAATACTGTACAGTTGATCCAAGGCCAAGAGACTACTATCAATGGAACTGCAGACTATTCCGTAAATGGCACCGATAGGTGGCCAGGTGTAGATACAAACCTGACTTTGACTGATAACGCAGCGGTTATGACCATAATGCCGGATACTGAGGACACCGAAAACC
>JALYGW010000129.1 GCA_030776915.1 Thermoproteota archaeon | reverse complement strand
AGACAGAACAAGCCTATTTGGCTGATAAGGAACAGTTTTCAAAGCCCCAGCAGCGATACATTCGTTATCGCATTAACAAAAAGCTAAAGGTGTTAGACCGCGACGCCGCCGCGGAATTACGCGACGCTTTCATGCGAAGACCGAGGGGTTTGTCAACCGCCTTTATCAAAACATCACCTAGCTTGCCTATAAATGCGCCAAAGCTGGCGCTGGGATCAATGAGCTTGGGAAATTTCTCTTCTTGAGGAGATAGCTCATCCATGTCATGGTTTCTGTATGATAGGCTAAAAGGATTAGAGAGAAAGGTATCTATGCGTATCTCCTGTACTATCTTTCAACCTCTGTAGATCAGATGTTCAGACTCTCCAGTGTTCATCGACAGATTAGTTAACTTGGCCCTTTAAGATAATACTGCAGGACGAACACCTTCTTTACTTAGGGCACAGACTTGTTTCGTGCTGGTATGGTTTAGCAGCGCCATTGTCATATCACATCACTTACAATATATATGTGTCCTACTGCACCTCTGCCCGATTCAATACGGCGATAGGTCTCTCTCTAGGCGCCCATCAGGATTTGTTGGATACTTTGCTCTTGTTGACCATTTTTGTTGTCTTGGCAAAGTATTGCCAAATTATCTAACGTTCTGGCGGGCATCACATATGTGCATTAAACGATAAAGGCAGCAATCATTGTCTCACTAGAGGAGTCAATATGGTAGTGCTCTTTCATATGAGAATCTGCTTGCTTTAATGCATTTTTTTCCTGATCGGAGCTTAGGTCTTGTGTTGTTATTGTAGGTTTTTATTGCAGCACCGATATAACGTAACCTTTAATTGAGCTTGTACACTTTTTTGATGTGGAAAAAGGCATCAAATGCTAGGCTTCTCTTCATTTCTATCTCAGCTTAACGGTTTGTTTGGAGGAGAAGGGTTAGATCCTAGCAGCCCATGGATGTGGGTTTCCCTTATGTCACTTGCCATAATCCCATTTTTCCTGATGTATGCCCAAAAGCTTCAATCGCGTGTAATTATAGGAGAAATATCAAAATCACTTGCCAAATTAAAAACGATGAGGGAAAATGCAAGGAAGGAAGCGATCGACTACGTCAAGACTGTGATAAAGATATCTTCTACATCAAGCGATCCAGCAGTCGGAGTTGATAAGTTCTTGGAATATTTTACAATCCTGCCTGTTGACCTTGACCCAAGTGGGTTGGTGCGCAAGCTGGATCACGTCATGCGAACTCGAGACGACAGGGTCCACGCAGAGATCAAGAAATTGTGTTATGGTGCAGGCGACAAAGAAATTTCAAAGATAGAAAACATTCTTGAGGCTGCAACTGCTCTGAACCTGATCTACAAGGTTGTAAGACACTATTATCTAATGGGCAAGCGCACTACGAGTATGTTCATTCTTGTCCAACTTCAAATGGTCATGCCTATCCTGCTTGAAGAGGCGGAAGCACTACAAAAGGCTATAAGCGCGTTCAAGCTCGGCCAGCCAATAGGCGACGGAATAGGACCTATGGTTGTTGGTAAAATGATGGTTGGAAAGGAAAAGAAGCATGCAGCAAAGGAGACAATATACAGCGAGGATGATTACAAGGGTAGAAAGATCTATCTTCTTAAAGCTGAGGGGCCTGCTGGAACCGTCGGAAGACCAGGCGAAGCGATAACCCGTCTTGTAGGGGACATGGGGATCAAGATAGATACAGTCATTATGATAGATGCAGCGCTTAAGCTGGAAGGCGAAAAGACGGGCGACGTGGCAGAAGGGATTGGCGCTGCTATCGGCGGCATAGGTGTAGAAAAGTACCAAGTAGAAGATGTGGCAACCCGCTTTAACATTCCCATATATGCAGTCATCGTCAAGCAGTCCGTGCAGGATGCAATCACAATCATGCGCAAGGAAATAGCGGATGCTTTTGAAAAGGTGACAAACACTGTTTATTCAGTTATTGAAGACAGGACATCTGAGGGCCAGTCAGTCATGGTGATAGGCATTGGAAACACAATAGGAGTCGGGCAATAATAGCAATGTTGTTTGGCAAGAAGAAGGAAATCACGCCAGAAATATACTCTGAAGACTTCTGTCAATCGTGCAGCAAAAAAACCAAGCGCCGCTATGAAAAAGGAGATTATGTCTATGGCTCTGGCTTGCAATGTAAGAAGTGTATGTCTTCCAATACGGTGGTAATTGCAATCTATGGTGAGTATCCAGAAGAAGACACAAGAGCTAGAGCGTGATAATGTTCACGCTTGATTCTGTAGGAATTAAAGTATGCTCTGCTTGAACGACTATTTTGCCGTGTCCTTCAACAAGTATAGGGTATGCATGCACATTCTTTTTCCTGACTAACATATCTGCAAGTCTACGTAGATCCTTTTCATCATACTTGTCAGTAAGCCATCGCAGTGCAAATGGGAGGGTTTTGTAGCGACTCCATATGGAGTCTAAAAGATCGTCTGCTTCCTTGTTCTTCACGGGCTTGCGGGAGGTTACACCAAAGATGTTCTTCGTCTTGCCTTCGTAAACAACCCCTTGGCCATCTCTTGTCGTAATAAATGGCTCAATTGCATACGCTTCATTTGTCAGAAGAGAAAAAGAAGATCCTCTCGTCCAGATGTTGGGTATTGACTTGCCGGCGTGAATCGTGTATTGCTTAAGTGAGTGGCCGCTCAGATTCTGAATTGGCTTAAAGCCAAACTTTGTTATCGTAGCTTCTATAACTCTGCCTATGTCGCTTGCCTTAGTGTTGGCTCTTGCAATTCTTACTGCCTCGCCGAGCGCCATTTCGGCTGTACTGACAAGCGCTTCATATTTTGGATCATAGCAGACTGTGACAGCTGTATCCGCTATGTAACCATCAATGTGGACGCCAATATCTATCTTAAGCACGTCTCCTTCCTTGACTAAGGTATCATCATTTGGCTCTGCGGTATAGTGCGCTGCTGTCTCATTGAGGCTTGTGTTAACTGGGAATGCCGGCTCGGCATTTAGATTGCGGATTTGCGCCTCAACTGATTCACAGATCTCAAAGAGCGTCAATCCTACATGGTATTTTTTGCGTGCAGTCTCCCTCACCTCTGCTACTATCTTGCCGGCCTGTAGATAGCATCCAAGATTCATCTTGTTCTGGTTTTTTGTATTGCTGTTCCTATATAGAGATTGTGCGGCAGACTGACAGCAAAATGACCGCTCAGCATTATGTTACCTGATGCGACTTTTATAGATGTCATGAGCCAGTAGAATAATTTGTACTATGTCTATAAACTAGGACCACAGTCGGGCAAGAACATAATGAAGCCCGAAGAGGCCGGAAAAAATACTCTTCAACATGATAGAAAATCGAAATACTCTATATGCCTAAATTCAACTCTCCAACTTGGAGTAGCTAAGTATGCCTTCCTTCATCAAGAACTGATTCATAAATTTGGTGGCGATATGATAGAAGGGAGAGAGAAAAAGAGAGATAGACATGTACTCCTTACCGGCCAGCAATATAGTAGCTCTTTTGTAGTTAGCTACTTTCTGCCATCCTGTGCATTTCATTATAATGTTGCAAGTATTTGCGATCGGTTGAAAATACAATATTGCATTTGCTGCACATCACTGGCTCACTATTCTCTTCATTGTCAGGAATGACAAATTTTACTTTTCCCACTAGATATATCTATATAATAGTTCATCTAAAGCCGTCAGTTCCATAGGCTTTGACTAAGGCATCAAGCTCTAGTGTAGTTATAGGAAGCTGTTCATTTGTTTCCCAAAAGTCAAACTGAGGTGACATCAAATATCCCTTTTGCAATTGCATGTGGCCAAGGCCAAGCACATGGCCTACTTCATGCAATGCGGTGTTCCTGAAGGCATATGAGGGCAGGTTTATTTCGGTCTCGCCATCGCCATGCAGTACTAGTGGCGAAAGATAGATTCGTAAATCAAAGTTGTTGTTGTTCTCCTCCTCCCCGCCGGCGCTGTCCTTGAATGTCACAGATGTATATGCGCCTGTCTGTGCAGGATAATCTGGAAAATCGCTATATTTGTCATAAATGTATACCTTGATGTCACATGATTCAAGCTCTGCATGAGATTTAACAAACCTTGCAGTGATGTTCCACTCTTCTTGGTTGCCTGTGTATTCCTGCAATGCCTGCCTCCACTTTTGCACTGACAGCTTTGTCCATACATAGTATGCATTGTCAATGCCGTCTTCCTTATATACGCAGCTCTCTATGTCGTCTTTATCCCATATGTGCCTTGTCATAGGAACAAAAGTCTCTGTAAAGTCAGTCTGCGCAGAGTAATACTTTGCAGCCAATCCTGGCGGAAAATTAAAGACAATAAGAAGAAACACTACTGCTGTCAGTGCAAGAAACTGTCGCTGCTTGCACATTTTTCAGATGACTACTTTTTCGTCCTTGTCCAGCGTAGCAATGTTGAATGCCTGCTCTATTGTTGACACAAATATCACGCCGTCTCCGTGCTCGCCGGTTCTTGCAGACTCGATGACTGCATGCACCACTTTGTCTACCTGATCGTCTGGAAGTACTATCTCAAACTTCACTTTAGGTAGTAGATCGTATGCGACTGGCTGACCTCTCCATTGCAAGTGGAGTTCACGCTGCTTGCTCCATCCTGATACTGTAGAAATTGTCATGCCCCCAATTTTCATCTGTCTAAGCTTTTCCTTCACGACAGGCATCCTTTCAGACCTAATCATGGCCTCTACTTTCTTCATCTACATAGCATTGAGTGTCATGTACCATAAATTGTTATTGTTCTATAGTTATTTTTATTAAAAATGCTTTATAAATTGCTATAATAGAGGTAAGCCATTTGAAAAATAAGAAATTCGTCCTTGATACTAGCATCATCATAGACGGCGAAATAACAAAGATGCTTGAAGCAGGCAATATAGAGCAAGAGAGCGACATTATTATCCCTCTGGCAGTTCTAGATGAGCTCCAGTCTCAGGCATCTACCAACAAAGAGCACGGCTTTGTAGGGCTTGAAGAGATAAAGAAAATGAGGGAGCTATGTACTGCAAAAAGCATCAGCCTCCGTTTTGTGGGTCAGCGGCCTGACCTTGATGACATCAGGCTTGCAAAGCATGGCAGAATAGACGCAATAATCAAAGATGTTGCGATGCACGAATCTGCCACTCTCATCACGGCTGACTATGTGCAGGCGCTGGTCGCAGAGGCGCAGGGCATCAATGCAATGCATATTAGGACACCGACTAAGACGACTGACCTAGAATTTGAAAAATACTTTGATGACACGACAATGAGCGTCCACCTAAAGGAAGGAACATTTCCAAAGGCAAAGAGAGGAAAGCCAGGTAACTTCCAGCTTGTCAAAATAAGCCAAGAAAAGAGTACATATCATCAGCTGTTAAATATAATCAGGGAAGTTTCTGAAGCGAGCAGGGTTACAGGCACGGGCTCTATAGAAATAAGCAGGAGTGGTGCCACCGTCCTTCAGTTTGGCAACTTCAGGATTGCAATAACAAGGCCGCCGTTTTCTGACGGGCTAGAAGTGACAATAGTCAGACCAATCATTCGGCTTGAACTTGAAGATTACAACGCAAGCAACAAACTGATGGAGCGGCTTTCCGGTAAGGCAGAGGGGATAGTAATAGCCGGTCCGCCGGGGTCTGGTAAGAGCACACTTGCAAGCAGTGTTGCACAATTCTATACCAAACGAGGCAAGATAGTCAAGACCTTTGAATCACCGCGTGACCTACAGGTGCCTGATGAAGTGACGCAGTATGGCCCCCTTGAGGGCAGCTTTGAAAAAGCAGTGGATATTTTGCTCTTAGTAAGGCCCGACTACACCATTTTTGATGAAGTAAGAAGGGCGCAAGACTTTGAAGTGTTTGCAGACATGAGGCTTGCCGGCGTAGGTATGGTAGGTGTAGTGCATGCAAGCAGCCCACTTGACGCAATCCAGCGCTTCATGGGTCGAGTCGAGCTTGGTATGGTTCCTCATATCTTGGACACAATAATCTTTGTGCGTGAGGGCAGTATAAAGAAGGTCTATGAATTGACCCTGACTGTCAAGGTGCCTAGTGGTATGACTGAGGCGGACCTTGCAAGACCTTTGGTTGAAGTACGCGACTTTGAGTCAGGCGTAATAGAATACGAAATCTACACGTTTGGAGATGAAAACGTCGTAGTGCCAGTGTCGAAGCTGGCCAAGGGAGGACAGATAGAAAGTGGCGTTCACAAGCTGGCTCGGTCCAAGATAATGGACATTGTGCGCAGATTTGATCCAAGCGCCGAAGTAAACGTTATTTCCGATAACAAGGTGCAGGTAAGGGTCAGCAAGGAAGCGGCACGTAGGGTAATAGGCAAAGGTGGCTCCACTGTTTCTGAGTTGGAGGAAATGCTTGGTGTCAAGATAGACGTTGAAGCCAAGACTCCTACTCTAGGCAAAGAAATTGAGTTTGAAATAAGCGAAACGGGCTCCTCCATCAATATTCTAGTCGATGATGATGTTATCGGCCATACGGTGGATGTGTATGTCGAAGATGAATACCTTTTGAGCAGCCAGGTAGGCAAGAAGGCTAGAGTAAAGATAGACAAGCGAAGCGAATCTGGAAAGAAGATCCTAAACGCAATAGTTGCAGGACAAAAAGAAGAAGAGATCAAGGTGTTCATTAGCAGACGTTAGCCAATACCTTTGATTCCCTGGCTCTTGACGAGCCTGATGAATTCTTCAAGTTTTTTGAGGGTCTCCGGATGCAGATGGTGCTCGATACCCTCGGCGTCTCTGTTGGCGGTGTCTTCATCTACTCCGATCATCTTGAGAAAATCAGCCAAAATACCATGTCTGTCATGCATATTCTTTGCAACAGCCACTCCAGATTCTGTGAGGCTTATACCACGGTATCTCTCGTAGTTTACATGGCCGCTCTCATTCAGCCTTTGAAGCATTTTGGTCACGCTGGGCGAGCTGACGTTGAGGTAATCAGAGATATCAACCGTAGTGGCATAGCCTTTCTGCGTTATCAACTCATAAATGACTTCAAGGTAATCCTCCATGCGGGTCGTCCTGCCAATCTTTTGAGCGTTGTGGGCATCACGTATGAACTCGAGGCGATTCCCGCTGCCGCGCGTTATATCGTCGGCCTTGTCCTTGAATTTCCTTGTCAATTGCATTATCTCCGCGACTTATATAACAATAAATACTATATAGCACTGTTAAAAAATCTTGCAGCGTATTGAACCTCTCTATATCGACTTCGCATCTCCACTCTATGCTTGAAGACGGAAACAACCTTCTCATAGTAGATGTTAGGCCATTCTCAAGCTATGAGGAGTCGCACATACCAAGCGCAGTCAATATTGACCTCATGCAATTTCATTGGATCGATACCTCAAAGTCAGGCATAGTACACTTCAACAAGCAAAGCAAACTTTTACTCTCAAACATTGGAGTTTCAAAAGATAAGTTTGTTGTCTTCTATGATGATATCTCTGGCATATCCGCTGCAAGAGGCGTCTGGCTCTTACTTTATTTTTCTCATAAGAAAGTTGCAATGCTAGACGGAGGGCTCAAGAAGTGGAAGACAGAAGGGTACAAGACGGAGACTAGGACCAACCCATTTGTGCATTCAAATTTCAATGGAGAGCCAAACCCCAAGGTTCTTGCTGACTTTGCCCACATAAACTCAGTTATCAAGAGCAAAAGGTCATTCATAATTGATGCTCGCTCAAAAGAGGAGTACGATGGCTCAGCGATCAGGGCAGCGCATGCAGGTCACATTCCTACTGCAATCAATATTGACTGGAACGATAACCTAGATCATGGAGGTGGTGATGTTTTCAAGAGTCATGACAAGCTGGAGCAGATGTATAGTAACATTCCAAAGGATGCCGAAGTGATAGTGTACTGCCAAGGGGGCTACCGCGCTGCAAATAGTTTTGTCGTCCTCAAGGTGCTTGGCTACAAGAATGTGCGAATGTACCTTGGCTCTTGGGGCGAGTGGGGCAACAGACTGGACCTGCCAGTAGAAAAAAATGACTAGTGGTAAATAAAATCCGAGCTTACTCTGAGCAGTTTCTCGTTCCTTAAAAAATAGCAGCTAGTCAGGCCGTATTTTTGTGCCAGTTTGAGCACAATCAGCTGTATAAAAAATGTAGCTTGTAGCAGCAATTCAATTCCTGTGCGTTTGAATCCGACATGTACTGAAGAGAAGCCTTCTTCATTCAATCTTTTGCTTAACTTCCTGCCGTTGTAGTCATCATCATCTCCTCCTCCTAACACTATTGCCTGATCGGTCCCTTTGATACTAAATAATGGAGAATGGCAAAACTCTTCAACGGGATAGGCCATGGCTTTTGCACCAAATACTTCGTTAAACTTGAGTGCACCATACATGGCAATTGCATGTAGCTGACTATTGCCAAGTATGAAATAGCTTGTACTGTTACCACCACTTCTACTATTGTTTTTGTCATCAATTTTGCTGATTGCTTGCTTTGCCTGTTTTTCAGCACGGTTGTACATTTTTCTAAGATTGGATGGTAGCTGTAGCTCTGTAGAAAGTGAGATGCATTTGATCATGCTGGCTGTAAAGCTGATAGTTCCAGCAGTAGTGATACCCGTATTTTTATACTTCAGCTCAATTGTCTGATCACATGATTTTGCCAGCCTGCTTGATGATCTTGCGGTAAGAGCAGAAATAGTACCGACCCCATGTTTCTTGGCAATTTTAGCTGCAAGAATATTTGCTTGGGTATTGCCTGAAATAGAAACAATAAATAAATTGCGCCTTTTTACCAATAAATGATTCTTGATTATATCGACAGGGGAGCAGCAAATCGCGTGGCTGCCAGAATAATATTGTGCTGCCAGTCCAGCAATGTAGGAATCGCCTGAGCCAACAAACAAGCAGTTACTGACAGGCGATGATAGGTCAAGTTTGTGGAGGTCTTGAACTTGGTATTCTATTTCTACTTGCATAGCCTCTATGGCGTTCATGTCATCAGAAAAATCAAAAGGTCTTTAAAAGTTTGAAAGGTTACTTAATTCTTGGTTCTTTTCTTCTTATTCATCATCTTTTCTTCTTCATTTCTTCTATTTTTCTATTTTTCTTGAGCTTCAATTACAATCATAGTCAATGTCGAACGCACTTTATCTATTCTTCTAACATGCCAAGTTATTGTTTCTCTTAGTTTATCCATAGAATCTGAGCTTATTCTAGCAATTATGTCGTAAACGCCATATA
>JALYGW010000128.1 GCA_030776915.1 Thermoproteota archaeon | reverse complement strand
TGTTTCAGAAGGCTCAATACCTGACAACACACACATACGCCTCGACGGGCTGACATTGCCTCCAGGCGGCGTACTGCCACTTTACGATTCAAGCCCTAACTTCGTTTCAGGACATTTCCTGCTTAGGGCTCCATGCGAAGGTGACAACAACAATGCCCCAACAATAACTGCTATAGCAGGACACATTGACGAAAGCGAGCATGGCACATTTGTAGACAAGATACCATTATATTATGTTGCCCATGCTTCTGGATCCGATAGCTGCATCTGGCATGCACATATTCCGGACCCGCTCAACGGCGGAGCACCTAGAGTCACAGACATTGATCTGATAAACCTCTCAGGCCAACCGATAATCTTTAACCCAGGTGATGCAGTCGATATCAATATTCAGAGGGTTCTTGGCAACATTGCCGATTCGCCTTACGAAGTAATGCAACTTCCAGGAAACTTAACTCATGGCAACCCTGTGTTTGATCTCAACGACGACAACCCAGACAATGATGGGTTAGGGTTCGTGCATGAAGAGGAGGAGGTCGAATAGGAATGAATAAGACTGCGACATCAGCAATGTCCATCGCCTCAGCACTTGCGGCTATTGGATTGCTTGTGGCATCCTCCTTCACAGTCACTGTGTATGCTCATGGACACCTAATCCTAACCCCCGATATAGAAAATGTCAATCCAATATCCCTGGTACTTGGCCACTCAAACGAGCCGGCGTTTGGAGTAGAGCCCGGTGTTCATGATGGCATGCACAGCGTTGAGGTATCCCTTGAAGATACCAACACTACACTTCCACTTGTAGGCGCGGATCTGAGGATTGATAAATACTACTTCAGAGACTTTGAGTCATTTCAGAATGCCACTTCCCCAGAGCAAGCTGACCAAGTTGAACAAAACATTACTGTAGGAGAAGTATTTGGCGAACCCGGTCAATATCGCGCACCACAGATAGTGCAACCAGGGATATATGGCTATAGACTCTATGGTACTATTAACTACTTTGAAGTTGCCGAAGTGCCAATAGATACTGTTTTCTTCTGCACACTAGACTCTGATGATGATGGGATAACTGCAAACACTTCTAAATTCAACAGCGAAGGATGGGGAGGAGAATATGGTTGTGTATCTGATATAAATGACATATACTTTCCTACTGGGAATGACCAAATAAGTACTGCAAACTCTGAAACAGCAAGTTCAGAACAACAAGAAACCATGAATCTTCCAGAAGGTAATAGTAGTAGCAGTGGTATTTTCCCATGACAGCATTCACCAGTGCAACAGCGCGGTAGCGATCAATTGTTGCTATCCATGCCTCATGTACTGACAGTTAGAGTAACTGCTGCCTTCGGTAGCTTTTTTTTTGAACTAATGATATTCAGTAACGAGATGTAAAATGAAGGGCTTTAGGAGAGCTCTTTTTCTTTCTTTTCTCGTTGTTCATATTCGATTCTTGTACCAATGTCTTTATTAGCCGTTCAAGGGTATCCAAGGTCGGATGCAAAAAGGCTGGGGCCTTGCTCCTGTTGAGGACTCTATAAGCAAGTCTGTTCTATTGGGGCTTGTAACAGCACTTGTAGTAGGTGTTATTGCACCGCTGGTAATACCTCATGTTGCTCACCCCTCGATGATATATCATATTCTCTTGCATATGGCAGGCCTTACGATGGCCATATTCCTGAGCATTGTATCATTTCTAGCATATTCAAGAAATACGACCACAAGGATGCTACTTATGGCAGTTGGATTTATGAGTTTGGCCTTGGTTGAGTTTTTCTATCTACTTCAAGCAGGGGCAATAGTAATAGGACAAGTTATCATTCCTACAGTTAACATCGAGCTTTCCCACTTAATTCTCTTGATAATGGTTAGCCTCTTTGGACTTGGAGTGTTAAAGGTGAATAAATAAAAAGCATGCAAGTAACAACAGAATCAGCAGCAGACACCAGGGTCTTCCTTATGAAGCATATA
Organism: Thermoproteota archaeon; assembly: GCA_030776915.1. Taxonomy (GTDB): domain Archaea; phylum Thermoproteota; class Nitrososphaeria; order Nitrososphaerales; family Nitrososphaeraceae; genus Nitrososphaera. The sequence continues at coordinate 6,144 of JALYGW010000128.1, read as the reverse complement.
GAACAGACTCCTGGAATACGGTACAGGGAACTTTTGAGGTTGACGGGCCTTGTCAATGGTGTCCTTAGTTATCACCTATCAGCACTTGAAAGGGCAAACGTCATAAAGGTCAATAGAGAGTCAAGGATAACCAGATACTATCCAGTAGGTGTATCTGATAAAGAATCAGCAATTTTGAAATTTGTCAGGCATGAACCTATCAGGCAGATATTGCTCTTTATTCTAGAGCACGATATGTGCACATTCAATGAAATTGTAGACCATACAGGAAAGGCTCCTTCAACAGTTTCATCACATCTCAAGCGGCTAAGAGGAGCCGGCATTGTTTTGGTCAGGCACGGCGAATACCATCAGCTATACCGTGTTGCCGAAAGGGACTTGATTGCTGAAGTTCTCTCAAAGTATACTGCAAGCTTTGTTGACAAAGTTGTAGATAACTACACTGAAATGCTAGAAGAACTATAATAGCCGGTGTGTACACTAATCAATAATTAGGACTTGAGAACTGCTGTTGTCTTAATTGTCATATTGCTGGTTGTAGCATTGACGCTAGCTACCACATCTAGGCATGTATTTGCAGATCTGCTGCAAGATGGGTCTAAACAAAGAATAGGCAACTATGACGTTGAAATGACCACAGAGCCAAAAAGCCCGAAAGCAGGCGATAGCCCAACGAACGTTCTGATAAGAATAGCAGGGGTCAATGGTGATCATCCAGCTGATGTCCCAATAATGATGAGGCTGGTCAAGGACGGCGTTGTACTTCAGACGACGAACCCAATAATCGTATCTTCAGGACACTATATTCACGAATTTACGTTCACACAAGCCGGCAGGTATGTGCTATATATTGACTTGAACGACTATATTTATAGCGGAGAAGTCTTGACGTTTACCTTTTTTATAAATGTGTCAGGTCCCTTCGACTATCTGTACATTGCAGTGCCTTCCGCAGTTGTTGTCATTGGAATAGTCAGCATGCTGCTTTTTATGAAACGAAGAAAGAAGAAGGGCGTACAGAAAGCTGACAGGACGAGTTAAAGTAGGATGAGGAAAGGAAAGCTGTTATTTGCATAAGAGGACTGGATGGAAGCGATGAGATTTTTTTCTTCACACTAGATTGAAGAATTGACACAATTAGCTTTGTAGTATATTCGCAGAATGTACTACGTAGCGTTGAAATATGTATGTGAAGTACTACTATAATCTGGTAGCAAGAAATGTCCAGATTGTCATTTATTGCCCTCGCAATCAGCATTATTATGGTAATTCAAACAGGCGTTGCTTATGGCCACTTCTTTGGTGCTACACAAAATATAGATAACTACCAAGTAATATTTGCACCAAGTCCTTCTACGCCAATTGCAGGAGACAATTCTACATCGTTGAACTTTAGTGTGCTTGAAAATAACTCCAACATTTACAATATTTATACTGCGATGGTGGTATCAGAGAAGCAATCAGGTGACATCATCGCCCAAGTGCCCTATAAATTTCAGGAGTTTAGCGACATCACTATCCCATATACCTTTAATGACACAGGCACTTACGTTGTAACCCTGCAAACTAGGATAGCTGGCGACGAAAAGTATCAGGATAACCCCCTAGTAGCAAGCTTTGACATTTCTGTAGGCAATCAGTTGATTCCATTTGATGACTTGATGCTATTTTATGTCACTCCTGCTGCAGTGGCTATAGCAGGTATTGCAATGTATTTGCACTCCAAGAAAAAGCTCTAGGCAGTTCGATCCTAACGCACACTACAAGGTAATTAGGCTGAGAGACAAAAAGAACAACTAAATTAAAAAAGCCCCCGTACCAGTGAGTTATTGCTCATTTGCTTATAATTAATAAGCAATTACCTATATCTTTTTAAATTATCCGTAGAGATATTTTCCTATCTTAAGGATTATTATTACTATAAAAAAATATCTATCGTCTCTCTATCAGTATACTTGGTCGTGCTTTCTAAATGCCCAGTAGTATGCTAATGTGACTATAGCAAGTGCAATGATATACCAATTTGGTATGACAAAACTACCTATGTCTATAGCTCCAAGATGCATCGAAGTCCAGTCAGAAAATTGCATTAGCTGCCCACCTTTTGGATCATCTGCCAAAGGAACCAACCACCTATTGACAAACCATGCAAAGTCCTCAATTGTGATAGCAGCTATTAGATTGGCAAACCCCAGCATTAGCGCTTTTCTTCTTTTGCGTCTTCCAAGTAGCTTGAAGGTGATATCATCCCACAGGGCAGCAAAGCTAATCAAAGCAAAGATGAAAAGCATTGGAAACAAGTGATATTGATACATGTTGCCAATGATTGGTTTTGATTCTCTGCTTCTATCAAAGTTGGCATCATTTACTTCCACCCTTCCGTTAGAGATCTGTAAAGCAGGATCCTTGATGTAATAGTATTCAAGGTGAGCAAATGATACAGCAAACACAGCACATATAACAGCAGTTGAGATGAATTCTATTCTTCTAGCTCCAAGATGCTTGACAACGTGTTCCCTATAGGATACATAGCCATGATCTTCAGATTCAGGTTTGATAAAAAAATATGCCGATCATGAATTAAATGAGTTATTATACATTCTTAGTGAGGGATACAATAAAGGCTTTCAAGGCTTCGTTTATCTGCTATGTTACCGTAGGTTAAGTGAGAATGGCTGTTGAGCAAAATGTTATTCCTCCTCCTCCTCCTCCTCCACTAGTATCGCCTCGATCTACCACCAGTCCTCCACGTCCCAAGAGAACCTATCATAGGAAGAAGTCAATCAAGCAAAAGGATATTGATACCGTATTGGTGGTCAACCCAAATTCTAGCAGCGGCATGACTGGAACGGGATGGAATGATCTATATTCTGAAATCAAAGAGACGCTAGGTACTAGCGTTGATGTAGCTTTGACCAAGAAACCTGGCGATGGGACTACACTGGCACGACAATTTTTAAAGCAAGGATTCAAAAAAGTTGTGGCTATAGGCGGTGATGGAACTTTAAATGAAGTTGCAAATGGCTTTTTTGAAGAGCAGGTAGGAATACATTCTAACAAGATCAATGGTGGATCATCCGAATTTCCCTCTTTGAAACCAATAAATCCTGATGCAATAATGGGAGTCGTACCAGCCGGCACAAGAAATGTTCTTGCCAAGTCTTTGGGCTTACCCGAAGGCATTGTTAACTGTTGCAAGACATTTCAATTAGGCAAACCAAAAAAGATGGATGTTATCTATGCTACTGTTACGAGTCAAGAAGACCACTCGTCAACATTGAGCAGAATTTTTCTCAATGCTGCGGAGATGGGCGTTGCAGGAGAGATAATTGAGAGATCAAAGAAAGTCAGGGAAGTGGTTAACAATCGAATTGTATCTACAATTACGAGTATAGCTGCTACCTTGCCCACCTACCAAAGCAATGAGTGTGAAATATCTATCGATAACAATGAAAAGAAATTTGCTATCAAAATGACAATGGCAGTGGTTGCCAATGGCCAATTCCTAGGGGGTGGATTCAAAGTAGCACCTCACGCCAATATGTCAGATGGAGTGCTTGATTTGGTTATTCTAAAAGATTCTGGAAGCCTCAAAATGATAGATGAGCTTGTTAACATGAAAGATGGCGATTACCTGGAAGAAGACAATATAACCTATAGACAAACGACGAAGGTCTCTTTAATATCAAAGGAAAGGGATGTTACTGTTACAGTCGACGGAGAGCCAATTGGGATTTTGCCTGCAACGTTTGAAGTCATTCCGCATGCATTAACAGTAAAAATCTAAGTGTATATGAATATGGCTGCCAGCATATTTTCTTGAGTGTACACGAAGGAATTCTCTAGCTTGATAAAAAATTTTTCACTTACAGAGGTTCAAGCCTCAAGCGTCTAGTACTTCACAGTATGAGGCTCTGCCACTCAACAGTATCTAGAAGCCGCGGAAGCGAAGACGAGGCGTATATATTAAGAAACCGCCGAATTACTAGCAAGACATATGCACAAAGTAGTTGTTGTTGCTGGAGTACTTGCAGTCTTGGTGTTGCTTCTGCCAGCCTTGACATTTGCTCAAAGCCAAGAGGATTTCCAGGTGGTCAAGACAGAGAGGAGCGAAAGCTTTGTGCTTCCTTATACTGCTGTGAACCGAAATGAACAGGATCCACTTGTATACACATTTGACGAACCTAAGCAGCCAAACTGGATAGTTGCAATACAGAACAATATATCATATGTCCCAAGGGAAGACGCCAGAACCATAATAAAGATACAGGAGCCGGCGCCAAGTGAAAAATTCATCGAGCTTGCGATATACGGTGATCAATCAATGAGATACTGGGTAGGGGTAAGTACCGCCGAGGCAGGATACGCCAGAATGTATGACAGTGAAAACGGCTGGTCAACTGAACAGCCCATATCTGTGACTCATACGGAAAATAGTGGCCTGATCGTCTCAAATGGTCAGAGGACCGTAGTTGATAGACTTGATGTCGATGGCTTTGCAGTTGGCTCGATAGAAGTCTATGGTAATGATAGAAACTCGAGCCTTGCCAATGCATACGCCGGGGAGGTTTCTTTTCAAATCCTATTCGGACGCTTCGAAGAGTCACCGATCTACTTTGTGCCAATAGCAGTTGGAATAGGAATATTCGGCCTCGTCGCAGGCCTTCTGATACTCAAGAAGAGAAAACCTTCTGATTAGAAGAATAGTTGTAATTGTAGTATTTGCATATCTCCTTTAGATCGCATATCTTGCATATGGGCCTGACAGGCAGACAAACGTTTTGTCCATACATGACAAAAGTATTGTTTATCTTTGTCCATAGCCGCCTATCAACCATCTTGTTTAGCTCTATCTCCGTCTGCTTGACTGTTTTGGTGTCGACAAGTCCCAGCCTATTGGAGATCCTATGCACGTGTACATCTACAGGTATTGCTAGTTTGTTGAAGGCATATACAAGCACACAATTGGCAGTCTTTCTGCCCACTCCTGGAAGCTCTAGAAGACTATCAATGTCATCAGGCACCTGACCGCCAAATTTGCTCACTATTATCTGTGAAACCTGCTTGATCCGCTCGGCTTTTACATTGTAAAAGCCTATGCTCCGGATTAGCTTCTTTATTTCGTCAATGTCAGCTGATGCGATGTCGTCCGGTGTCCTGAACCTTGCAAAAAGCTTCTTGATAACCTTGGTAGTGTTCTCGTCCCTTGTCCGCGCTGACAAAATAGTTCCGATAAGAATCTTAAATGGGTCATTTTGTTCCTCCATCCGGAGGCCGCGAAGTGCAGTCAGGCGCTGCAGCTTTTTTTCACGGCTGAGCACTCGCTCCATCTTTTTTAATATTATACTGATTAGGTATCTTGGCAATTGGATTATCTTAGTTGCAAGAGTATAAAATTCTGTAGTGGTGGTGATAGGGTTCCGGTTCTTGAGCGCCTTGATTAATCAGGTTATAATGTGCTGTCGATACGCGCCTAGTGAAAGCCACCCAGTCTCAAGTCAAATTGGGTTATTGTTAGTAATCTTGCCTTAACACACTCCTTGTATCTCATTATTTTTTGTTTTGAATTATTAAGAAATTCTCTAACTAACTCGATTAAATATTGAACGGAGGAGAACTCTCCTAGTGATAATAATCTAGTAGGCTCCTTTGAGCATTCCTCCTTCTTTGAGCAATTTCTTCGCGTACCAGATGGGTTACCAATAAGCCTACTTTCCTGACTGGCGGCCTATTTTCAGATAGGTCAAACTTATCCAATAACCTACCTATGGCCGAAGAAATACTTTCACTATCATTTCTAAACTCCTCAAATGTAGTTACCCTGGTTTCTACTGAAAAATTTGTTCTTACAAGCTTGATTCCTACTGTTCTGAATAAGTAGCCATGTTCTCTAAGCCTTTGGTAAATGTCATCAACTAACTCGCCCAGATATCCATGGATCTTTTCCTTATCTCGAGTATAGGTATCCAAGGTGTTCTCCGTACTGAGAGATACATTGTCAGTTCTTGGAGCTACGATCTCGTCATCAGTGCCATTAGCAACTTTCCACATCCAATAACCATTTTTTCCAAACCTTCCTTTTAGTTTCTGAACATCAGCTTTGGCTAACTGCCCCAGTGTATCAATTCCTATCTCTTTTAATGC
>JALYGW010000127.1 GCA_030776915.1 Thermoproteota archaeon | reverse complement strand
CAGCTGAGATAGGCACAACTGTTTATCCTTCCAGCTCTGCGGGTGGGACTCTGCAAAACCTGGATATTGAAATATCGTATAACGATGCAAATGGTAATCGAAGATCAGTACCTCTTTCGCTTGGGTTCAGAGTACAACCAAACCCACCAGAAGGCGGTTTAAGCGTGGCTCCATCTTCGCTAGACCTAAGCGGTCAAGAAAGAATCCTACTTGCTTCTACGATTACAGGCTCTCCAGCTGGCAATACCGAGAGTAACTCTCGCAGCAATGATTCATCAGAAGTTACTATAATTGCTGGCCGGCCTCACGACCTGAATTTTAACATTACGAACAATAACAGAAATCCAATAACTGATATTGTTGTTACACTTGTTCCAAGATCAGAATCTTTAGAAATCCTTGGAGATTCAAGATGGACAGTACAGGAGTTAGCTGCCCAAAACAAGGCTCGATTCTCAACGCGAGTTTTTGCATCCGAGTCGCTTATTGGAAGCCCGGTTTCATTCGAAGTCGGCGTACAATACATCTCAGGAGATCAGATAAAATCTGATTCCTTCTCATTGGGTGGAAATGTGATAGGTGAGATAGAAATAACAGTAAACGATCTCTCAATTAGATATATTGGAGATGTTCCAAACCTTACTGGGAACCTCTTGAATCAGGGAAATACTCAGGCCCTGTTTACCACGATTGAGATGCTAAGCAATTCTACGGCTCCGGATCAGAGAAGTCTCGTGCCAGTAACTGACACGCCTCAATACCTAGGGGATCTTGAAGATAATTCTCCACTGCCGTTTAGTATTCCTTTGGCAATTGGCAGCGACGACGACGACAACGGCGGCGGCAGCGGTCTTGGGGCTGGAAATTATCCTGTTTCACTTGAAATTACTTATAGCGATGAGCTGAGAAACACCCACGAAGTAATTCTAGATGGAACAGTCTCCTATAACCCGCCGCAGCAGGAGGAAGGAGAATCTGCTAACCAAGGCTTCCTTGGTTTTACTTCATCATCTAGCGCAGAAAGTGGCACAACCAATTCTATTCTTCCGCTTCTCTCCATATTGGCTGCCATAGGGGCAGCTGCTGTTGTTGCCATCATAATAATAAAAAGGCGCAGGTCAAGATCGAAGAAGATTTCTAAACTTATAGCAGAACAAGATGACAATGATGATTTTGAGCCGTCTTCTTCAGAGGGACCTGTGCGTTCTTCAAGTGAAGACCAACCTTCTCATAAGAGATGAACAATCAAAAGTCATATTAGTTGGGAAAAGGGCTTGATGAAAATTAGGAAGAAACTACACAACAGTTTAGGCATACAAACTAAAAGATGCACCGCAAGATATCGTAATTAAATAATTCAAGGCTCCAGTTAGCATTGAGAAGTCATGGTTGCGAACGATATAGATGCTATATCTGCATCCTCTCGAGAACTTTGACAATGTTCGCTCAATAGGTTTACAATTAGAATTACCAAGCTTTAGAGCGTTAATCAGACTGTGTCCAGGAAATTTTGCTGGCTACAGAGATAACATGACGCACTCCTGCTCCTAATTCATATTTCAAGAGATTCTTAATATATATCGTCTGGATAATGCTAGTCAAAATATATCTAGCATTAAAACTGAATAGGATCCTCTTTTTTTCATTCTACAATAATAGTTATCAAGTTAAATGTAAGGTTTTTATATCTTACAAAAAAATCAAATCATGTCTTGGCTGGAGAAACCGCGGCAAGCTTTACTCCAATCTTCTACATGCTCGGTTTCGGTCTATTAGCTTCTGTCCCTGCTTTAATTTTATCACGTCTTTTGTCACCAAGACGCAGGTACAATCCAGTAAAGTTCCTACCGATGGAGTGCGGTCAGATGCCTACAGGAGAGGGCAGGTCGCATTTCATGATGCAGTATTACGCTTACATCTTGATGTTTGTTGTATTTGATGTAATGGTTATATTCTTGTTTGCATGGGGCACTGCACTATTCAACATACCTCGTGCTGCTACGCTTCCGATCATCGGATTTCTCGCAATAATGTTTACCGCCATGGGATATGCACTATACCTTTCAGGGAGAAAAGGGATTTGGTGACATCGCTAACAAGCATTATATATCTATGTTGTTGAAAAAATAACAAGGAGGACTGGCATGAATAATGAAAAAAGAACTTGTAAGCCCCACAAACTTTAACGTGCTCGTAAGCAAGCTCAGCGACGTGCTAGTGAGAGCAGTTGAGGCACCACTTGGCTATGCTATAAACTGGGGTAGAGTATGGTCACTATGGCCTGTCCACCTTGAAACTGCGTGCTGTAGTGTTGAATTTGGAGCAGCTTCAGGACCGAGGTTCGATGTCGAGAGGTTCGGCATTATTGAAGCTTTCGGCTCGCTGCGCCAATGCGACCTTATCGTAGTGCAGGGGACAGTAAATAGAAAGATGGCCCCTAGGGTGAGAATGGTCTATGACCAGATGCCAGAGCCAAAGTACGTCATCGCAATGGGCGCTTGTGCAATTACAGGCGGCCTCTACGTTGACTCATATAATGTGCTGCCAGGGGTAGACGGCATTCTGCCAGTAGACGTATATGTACCTGGCTGCCCTCCAAGGCCTGAAACACTTATCCAAGGCACCATGCTGCTACAAGAAAAGATCAAAAGATCAAAGATAAAATAGCAGCATGATCACTAATAACAAAGAAGAGCTGAACAAGGTGGCAGCCAGCAACCAACCAAAGGATTCTACCTCTAATACTGATGCTACCGCTGAAAAACAGCCACAACCACAACCATCCACTCAACCAAAGCAGGTTCCGGCCAAGACTTCACCACCTTCAGCTAAACCAGCGGCGGCCGCTACTACTACTGCCAAGCCAAGCGCTGCAGCTTCAACTGCGAAAACACAGCCTGAGCCTCCACCTTTCGAAAAAGGGCTTGTGGAGCAGATAAAGAAGGAGTATGGTGATTTGGTCAAAGTAGTTTTTATCAAACCGCGTCAGATAAAGATACAAGTTGAGCCACAGCACATTGTCGAAGTGGCAACCTTTCTGCGAGATAGTATGGGATTTGATCATGCCGAGTCTGTCGCAGGCACGGATTACCCTAAGGAAAATCAGATCCAAGTCATTTATCATTTAGGCTCTTATTCACAGGAAGATCTAGGTGCCCACATCCTTTGGCTTACAACTAGAACTAACAGAGATGATGCGCGGCTCCCAACATTAATTAACGTCTACAAGAGTGTAGAATATCACGAAAGGGAGTGCTATGAAATGCTGGGCGTATACTTTGAGGGCCACCCAAGAAACGAGCGGTTCCTACTGCCGGAGGACTGGGCCGATATTCCGCCGCTTAGAAGAGACTTCAGGATAAAAGGGAGGTAGAACACTGATAGCAACATGACGAGCACTGAAGAGAAGTTTGAAGAATCAAAGAGGCTAGGACTCCAGATAGTAAAAGAGTCCGAAGAAGATCGGCTAATGACCCTAAGCGTTGGCCCACAACACCCTGGATCAGGTCACTTCCGCTTTATAATTAAGGTAGATGGTGACTACATAGTCTTTTGTGATCCGGACCCGGGCTATGTCCACCGCGGGGAGGAAAAGATGTGCGAATATAGAAACGCTATCCAAAATATACCCCATCTTGAGAGGCCAGTAATCCATGATTCTGCAAACATCACTTATTCTTACAGCCTTGCAATTGAAGAGCTTGTTGGAATCGAGGTACCCCGGCGTGGTCAGTTCATCAGGGCAATAGCCTCGGAGCTCAATCGCCAAGAATACACACTTTATTGGCTTGCAATTTATGGCATATTCCTTGGACATTCTACTATGTTTATGTGGCCCACTGGCGACAGGGAGCTCATGATCGATCTCCTTGACGCGCTCACTGGCGCAAGGGTAACCCATGCCTACAACATTCCCGGTGGTGTCAGAAACGATATGCCAGAAGGGTTCAAGGATAGGTGCCTGAGTCATATAAGATACTTACAGAAGCGCTTCAAGGAATACGAGGACATTTTCTATAACAACCCGCTTTTTAGGCAGAGGACTGAAGGCGTGGCTGTGCTATCAAAGGAAGATGCCATCAAGCTTGGAGTAACAGGCTCTGTTGTACGCGCATCCAATGTCCCGTTTGATGTACGGAAGGCTCAGCCGTACGACATCTATAATGAAATCGATTTCAAGGTCCAGTATATGAAGACAGGCGACTGCTTTGCAAGGTCGTATGTCCCATTTCTTGATATACAGGAATCATGCTATATCCTCGAGCAACTGCTGGACAAAATGCCTGCTTCAGGTGAAGTGCGCGCTAAGCTCCAGCCAAATCCAAAGGGGCCGCCTGGCGAAGTTTACCGCCGTGTCGAATCTGGCAGAGGAGCTCTTGGATATTATATTGTAAGTGATGGCACGCCCAAACCTTACAGAGTTAAGATGTCGGTAGGCTCATTCCGAAACATGCTTGCCTTACCTCATCTGATGGTTGGCCAGAGGCTTGCAGATATGCCGGCTGTATACTGGTCGCTCAACTACTG
>JALYGW010000126.1 GCA_030776915.1 Thermoproteota archaeon | reverse complement strand
AGATATACGAGAACTAATCATGTGTCATGTCCCGACTGTTTACAGTAAGATAAAATGAGGTTATCACCCGATAAGTTTACAGAGCCTTATTTAGCATGACATTTATAATGGTAATGCGGGAGAATTCGTAATAGATATATAATATCTACAAATTGCATGATTTGGCATGGTCAAGACTGCTTCATCACCCCAAGTTCTCAAGACAGGCAGCAGAGCGCCTGATTTTACATTGAAAGGCGTAGACAGTACGATGCACTCACTACAGGATTATAAGAGCGGGACAACACTTGTTGTGTTCATTTGCAATCACTGTCCCTATGTCAAGGCAAGGATTGATGACATTGTAGCTTTGCAAGGCAGATTTAACACATCTGAACTTCAGATTATTGGCATCAATAGTAACGATCCAAACTACAAAGACGAGGGCTTTGACAACATGCTCATATTTGCAAATGAGCACAAACTGAATTTTCCATACCTAATAGATGAAAGCCAAGATGTTGCGAGGGCATATGGCGCAGTGTGCACGCCAGACCCATTCTTGTTTGATGCAGACCGCAGGCTGGTATTCCACGGCAGGATAAATGACGCACTTGAGCCAGAGGCTAAGCCTACAGTCCCGGTTATGGAGAATAACATTCGCAAGCTGCTAAGAGGCGAAAAAATAGAGAAGGATTTTGATCCTTCCATTGGTTGCTCAATAAAGTGGAAGGATTAGCTAGATAGCTGGCTAGCCGTACTGGTAAATTATCCCTTTTTCTCCCCTTGGGTGGCGCCACTCCGTTTCCTCGGCACAGGTGCCACACTCGATGCATGCTTCATGCTGTAGCGTCACGTCACCCCCTTCCATACTGTAGCAGAATGTAGGACAAAGGGCCACCATCTTTTTCATGAATTCTGACTTCGGATTGAGCACCTTGATGTGTGAGACTCTATCGTCATCGTATTTTAGCCGTGCTATGCGCTGGGCTATCGTAGGTATTGTAGGTTCATATGTTGCCTGAACTTGTCTCCCGGTCTTCTCTGCAAGTTCTATTGGCACCTGGACATACGTGTCTTCTGATTCGACCAGCGGTAGCAACTTGTCGTAGCCAAGGATGTTTGCAAAGCCTACAGCCAACCCTCTTAGTGTGCTACTTGACATTAACCTGAACACCATGCCGTAGCGCTGTCCGATGATATCCTTTGGCACATCTCTTGCAGCATCGAGGAATATCTTTAGATAGTCCTTGTCTATCTCCTTCATATCTCGAGTGTATGGGCTCTCTTCTATTGACTGACTGTACGATTCGCCCATAAACTGGGTAGAAAAGTTATTTCTATCAATAGCTCTTGCAACTGCGTTTGCCGCCCTTACCGCATCGTCTATGCCGACGTTGAGTCCTTCTATTCTGGGTCCGATAAAAACTCCCCTTCCGGCCGCATCGCCTACAAAGAGGATATTCTTGTAGTACGGCTTTTTCATTGCGCAGCGCTTGCCATCTGGCACCAGCTTGGCTCCGTATTCAAGCTCAACATAATCAGTGACAAATTTTGTGTCGTATTTTGTAGCAAGTTCATTCTGCACAGAATCAAGCCTGGATTTGATTTCCTCTTCCGATTTGTACTTACCGCTTTCAACTAGCTTTTTTCTTACAGCACGCGAGTGGTAGCTATCACGAAGCTCATTCCATGTCTTTATTAATTTGCTAACCGCAAACCGTGTTCTAAGCTGTTCCTCTTTTGGTAGGTCCCTGTCTATTTCCTCTTTGACTGCCACTTGATCTTTGATAAATTCTGCAACTAAAGGATTCTTTAGCAGAAGATTTACCAGCGTGTAAGGTTCTGATGGCCTGTCCATAAGTGAGTCGTAATGGTAGACTGCACCTACAGAAAGTGTATCGAGGTTTGTATACAAAAATCCGCCTCCAATGTGGTTGAGCGTGATGTCGCCGGCAAATAGATGAGCAGCACCTTCATCCGGCCCAATTCCGAACCGCTGCTCAATTATCTCTTCTGGCAGCTTGACTATGACCTTTACACCTTGGTACAGCTGCTCTGGTGTGAATTTTGCCCTAGCACCAGTCATTTCTGCAACTTCCGAGTTGACTCCGTCTGCCGCAATTACTGCTTTTGCTTCAAAGGGCTCCAACTCATCAGTTTCAATTACTGTTTTTTTTTCATCCTGCCAGCTTAGCGAGCGAACATGCACACCTGACACTATGCCACCACCCTGCCGCTCTGCACTTTCGCTGGCCTGCTTGGCAAACCATCCATTTAGCTTATTGAGAAGAACAGAATAGCCAAAGTTCGCTTGATATTCATGTGCTGCAGTCAGGTTCATTGTAAAGACCTTGTCACGAGAAGTCGCATGCAGCATGTACTGAGTTATTCTGCGCTCGACAGGTATATCCTGCAGAAATTCTGGATAAACGTCTTCAACATTATACGTCTTGCCATGCTTGGGCTTTTTAGAATAGAGTATGCCACCGGATAGGTTCTTGCTGCCGGCTTTCTTGCCTGCCTCAATCAATATTGCTTGTTTGTTCAAGTTTGACAGCTGTTTTAGGGCTGCAAGGCCAGCAGATCCGCCGCCAATTATTGCAACATCATAGCGCTCCATCTCACTTCTTTACCTCTACTATGGGTCTCTGCTTTCTCAGTTCCTCAAGCAAGAGCGGTATCACATCTTCCATCCTTCCCCTGATAAATATGTCGCACTCGTCCTTTATCGGCGAGTTTTCATCTGGATTAATTGCTACTATAAACCCAGACTCTTTCATGCCTGCAATGTGCTGCATGGCGCCACTTATTCCCACTGCAATATAGAGCAAGGGTGCTACCTTGCGGCCGCTTGTTCCTATGACCCTATCAGGTATCATGTAAGTAGAGTTTATTCCTTGGCTCACAGGAAACAGCTTTTTAGATATCGGAAGCGAAATGCCAACTTCAGCTTCAATCTCTTTTGCAAGGTCAGATACCAGCTTGATATTCTGCTCTGGCGAATCCTTGACTCCCTTGCCAAAACTTATGACAGCCTTGTGACTGTCAAAGTCGACTGCACTTTTCACTATTTTTCTATCAAGTATTCTTACCTGAAGGTCACGCTCGTCAAATTCAGGGACATAGTCTACTAT
>JALYGW010000125.1 GCA_030776915.1 Thermoproteota archaeon | reverse complement strand
AGCCTATGACACATCATGATGATGCTGTTAAAGTGGCACCAGATAGCTATAAGGTGGTGCTAGAAAATGATGCAGTGCGTGTCCTTGAATTCCAAATGAAACAGGGCGGAAAGTCAGAAATGCATTCCCACCCTAGAAGTGTAGCAATTGTCATGAATGACCAACGACTCAGGTTTACCTTCCCAAATGGTAAAAGCGAAGATACCGACCTCAAACGAGGGCGGGCAGTATGGCTAGATGGAATCTCACATACTGTAGAGAATATTGGAACAGAGAATGCCGGTGGAGTGATTGTTGAACTCAAAAAATAGAAGATGAAGTAAAGCTACAATAGAGAGATATATCTCGTAATGCTTCTTGCAAAGTTTGACTGGTACACGCAGGTCACCTTGTAATATGAAATAAAGCTCAATTGGCATTGCTGCTGGATTTGTCAGACAACTCCTCAAAATTAAGCTCAATTCAATACCGTAATTAACCAGATTGATAATAATGGACTGGGTGGGAGTTGAACCCACGACCTCAGACAGTTTAGATGGTTCTATCCAAACGGCAGAGGGGTTGAAAGGGAACTGTCCAAATCCCACCCGGTCCAGCTTCTAACTAGCCTTTAGGACTTCGCCGCGTTTTCCTCCTTCTTTCAAAAAGGAATCTCTTTTATAGCAAACGATGATTTAGAATTAGACAGCGTCATGACAACGCCAATAATAATCAAGAACGCTACCACAACAGACGAAGCATCCATCATTGATATTTTAGTGCGGGCGTTTAATATGGATCCAGCGGTGCGTTGGATATGGTCTGATTCACAGCAGTATTACAAGCATTCCCCTAGCTTTGTCAAGGCATTCGGTGGTAAAGCGTTTACGCATGGGACCGCATACTACGTTGACGGCTACATTGGTGCAGCACTGTGGCTTCCACCAGATGTCCAACCTGACGAAGATATGATGATGAGCGTACTGCAACACACCGTGCGTGAGCATATCCAAAAGGATGCGTTTGCAGTGTTTGATCAGATGAGTCGTTATCACCCAAGCGAGCCGCATTGGTATTTGCCGATCATGGGCGTAGACCCATCTAGACATGGCAGAGGATTTGGCTCTGCGTTATTGCAACACACACTTATTAGTGCGATCGAGAGAATAAGCTTGCATATCTTGAATCTTCAAGTCCGAAGAATATCCCCCTCTACGAACGACACGGCTTTAAGTTACTTGGCACTATTCAGGTTGGGACATCACCTCCTATCTTTCCAATGCTCCGCAAACCTAAGTGAGGTAGTGATATGAATAACAATATTATTGCTCCACACACATGCAGGAAAAATTGACCTTATATATCAGTCGATACATGGCATACCCAAAAATGGGTAGCGCATCTGACATACAAAGACCAGGGTAGGAATACAACAAAACCCCTACGAATTATCGACATAATCACTCACGTAGCTAGAAGACAAGAACTCTCCTTGTTCCAAGAAGTCTAAAAAACAGCGACAAACTGGTGCATTATAACTTCATTTATTGAATGTTCCTGACTTGATATGTTCTGATATTATGACTGCCAATAACCTTATGAGAGTCTTGTTAGCGCAGGCTAAATCATCAATAGACTCTCAAGGACAGATATCTATGTTTAAAAGATGTGAGGAGAGGGGGCAGGGAGAATATGATGAGATCTTATCCTTGTTTTTTTCCAACGATGATCTTAGAAAAGAAAACTTGCTTACTTCTCCTTGCTTTTGTTATGCTATTATTCGCTTCCTTTGTTTAGGCATGCCAAAAAATAAATACATAGAACTCAATTGTTGCGTGTGCCAAAGGTCTGGTTATGTCCAAACGCAATAGGAGAGGAAGATGATAAGGACAACTGCATGCATTGCATGATGTTAACACCGTCGCAGGATGAAGATAAAGATCATAAGACAAAGTTTGTATGGTGTAGTACAAGGCTTAAGCGCGTGTTTGTACGTAATAGCAGCAGAGGCGGCAGCAAGTTGAGGCGTTATCAGTCTATAGGCTGGTTCTGCAAAAACTGCGATAGGATCATGACAGCAGAGGAGTACGAGCGACTGGAGTCGGAAAAGCAGAGTTGCGAAGGCTTGTACAGGCAAAGGAAAGATGGATATTGGCAGTTTGTGTGCGAACAAGGAGGATATGGCAGCGGTGGCTGGTGGGATTGGCTGGTGACAGAGCGTGAGCGACTAGGCTGGGTTTATGTGGAGAGGGAGAACCTTGGAGACCATCTTAATTATGATGAGGATTTTGGTGTGACGTGGGGTTGGCTTCCACGTGACCTGCTGACGGACGAACAGAGAGCACATATCTCCAGTCCGCCCTAGTTGCACCAGACGTACAGCATAGTATTGTCATGCCAAGACAATATTGCTGGTTTACGTGACCTTTTGATATGGGAAAAGTCTTCAATACAAAAATAACTTATCATGCACTGTAGGAATATGAACCGGTTGCGCGACTGCTACCTTTTGTATGTAGGATTAATCTTTCACGTAGCGAATATTTCAACTGTGCTTGGAAAGAATATTGATGCTGATGGGTCTTGTATTACAACTGTCTAAAACAAATGAATTTAGTGCCGTAGTTAACCAGAATGATAAAAGTGGACCGGGTGGGATTTGAACTCACGACCTCAGCAATGCGGGTAGAGTCAGAGACTTGGTATTTTTGATAGCTACTATTCATCTTTGAAATTTCAAAAGGCGGTTAAAAACTAGCCACGATTGTGAACGTGCATAGCAGTCTATTCTGATGCCTCATGAGGGTATGCGTGACCTTCCAGTCCGTCTTTCTTATACACACATCCCTCTCTCTTTTTATTATGCAGCCCTCTTTTTTTCCCCCTTTTTCAATTTGCGCTTTGTCTTTTCTGTTGTTTCTCTCACGGCTTCTTCGGTCTTTTCTGCTGCACTCCGAGCACGTTCATTTGCTGTTTCAGATGCCTTTCCAATTGCAGCTGCTGTCTCAGGAGCTGCCTCTCTTGCCTCTTTAGATATCGCATTCACAGTCTGTGCCGTTTCTATTCCGGTCCTTGCAGTCTCATCAACTGCGGTAGCAGTGTCCCTAATAACACCACGTTCTTTCAACCCTCTTGCTGTCTCGCTGATATCCTTTGATGTATCACGTGCTGCCATTGTCGCCTCTCTAACTGCATCTGTTAATTCTTCTATAGCACCACTTTCGCGGACAACCCTCATAGTCTCCCTCATCCTAGCTGACTCTTCTCTTATTCTCCTGGCTATATCCTTGATATTTTGAGCAACCTGCTCGGGGTTCATTGTTA
The DNA here is from genome assembly GCA_030776915.1 of Thermoproteota archaeon. Classification (GTDB taxonomy): domain Archaea; phylum Thermoproteota; class Nitrososphaeria; order Nitrososphaerales; family Nitrososphaeraceae; genus Nitrososphaera. Next base: position 375 of record JALYGW010000125.1, on the reverse strand, counting down.
TAATTGTTGTTGCTTCTTGTGTCTTTGTGCTATTGTCCGCTGAAGAAAGATTATTCATATATTATTAACAGCAATCTTTACTTAAAAAAGCTAAAAATGGTTTTTACAAAACAATTTCTTAATTTCGGGCTCTAAGATGAAAGGTATGCAAGCGTCTGTAATATATTGTGTACCAAGCCACGTAAGGTCTTGTTGTAGTTCATGAAAGTAAGAGTATACTTTTGCAAGGAGCCTGATACTGTTGAAGTTATCCTAGAAGCTCATAAAATCAGTAGGCAGGCATTAGATACTATCTATGAATTAGTCTGGGAATGTGAGTTTAAGAATATTCTGAATGCAGGCAGGGTTTGGCTAAAGTTTAAGGAGAATGAAGAA
>JALYGW010000124.1 GCA_030776915.1 Thermoproteota archaeon | reverse complement strand
ATCTTAACCCTTTCTGGTATGGGTTTTGCACCCTGCCTCCGTCTGGGACAAGCCTAATACATAGATTCTTGCAGGTCAATATTGTTAGAAACACAAGAGGCAGTTTATAACTGGGCAGGCACTGTAGGGAGGGGGGGAGAAGATCTTTTGCGATGTACACCAAATATGTACACTAAATATATGCCCTATGCCAATAGGTGGTAGCAATGGATGTTGCCGTCCTCATGGCTCTTGCGTCAGCTGGAACTTTGAGTGGCATACTTGACGCACTAACTGGCCTAATAGCAGAGTATGGCTACCCCGCAGTCTTTGCAGCAGCTTTACTTGAAGTGATATTTCCTCCTATTCCAAGCGAAGTGATCTTTCCGTTGGTTGGGTTCACAGCCCAGAACAGGGGGCTTGGACTTGAAAATGCAATTGGCATGGCGACTGTTGGCGCACTTGGATCGACTGCAGGGGCAGTAGTCATCTATTTTGTATCTGCAAAAGTGGGAAGGACGGCAATTGCCCGCTTTGGTAAACGAGTTAGGATAAGTGAGCAAGAGATTGAAAGGGCCGAGAGGTGGTTTGAAAAGTACGGATCAATTGCGGTATTTACCGCAAGGATTATGCCCGGCATCCGTGAGATAATCTCAATACCTGCCGGCATAGCCCATATGAATTTTGCAAAATTTGTTGGATATACCTTTGCCGGCTCGCTTTTGTGGTGCATTATCTTGACGCTTACTGGATATTACCTTGGCGAAGCGTGGAGCAAGTTTTCAGAGCAGATCTCATCGGCATTCACCATTGTCACCCTCATAGTTATTGCCGTAATTATTGCAGGCGTTGGCTTCTGGTACAGCAGGCGCAAAAGAGCTTCTGCAAAACAATGACTACGATGCTGCTTTCATGATGAGGCAGAGGAGTGCCTTTTGTGTATGCAGTCTATTTTCAGCTTCTTGCCATACCACCGACCACTTGCCGTCAATAACATCTGCAGTAACTTCCATGCCGCGCTTGGCCGGCAAGCAATGCATGAATATTGCATCCCCTTTCGCAAGCTTCATAACGTCTGTATTCACTTGATAGTTTGGAAGAAATGTTGCTTCCCTCTTTGTACGCTCACCTTCCTTACCGATCGAGATAAAAGTATCTGTGGCTATAATGTCGGCGTCTCTTACCGCCACAGCTGAATCGTCAGTTATCGCAATAGCTACGCCTGTTTTTTTGCCTTCGGCCTTGGCAAGCTCCACAATCTCTTCGACTGGTTCGTAGCCCTTTGGGCAGGCGGCAGTCATGCTTATGCCTGTCTTGGCGCAGCCAAGCATAAGGTCATTGCATACATTGTCCCCGTCTCCAAGCCAAGCAAGTTGTAGCCCTTTTAGCTTTTTCTTGTGCTCCTGTATTGTCATAAGGTCGGCCAGAATCTGACATGGATGAAATAAGTCTGAAAGGCCATTTATTACTGGCACTGAAGCACATCTAGCCAAGGTCTGGACATCTCTGTGATTATAGACCCGCGCCATTATGCAATCCAAATATAATGAAAGGGTTTTGGCTGTATCTTCGATCGTTTCACCTCGCGACAGTTGGATGTCGTTTGCACCAAGGTAAACTGCGTCTCCGCCTAGTTGGTACATGCCAACTTCGAAACTGACTCTAGTTCTAGTCGACGGTTTTTGGAAGATCATGCCAAGCGTTTTTCCGCGCAATAATGGCCGAAAGTTGCCACTCTTTTGCTCACGCTTGAGCTTGCTTGCAAGCATCAGGATCATACTTATCTCATTTGTGCTCAGATCTGCGATGCTTAGGATGTCTTTCTTACTTGAGGAGATCTTCAATGTCTTCATCTGTTAGATAGACTACTTTTTCTTCTTCTTGCTCTTTAGTGTCCTTAGCTTGTCCTCGATCCCTTTCCTTATCGCTCGTCTGCCCTTCTTCTTTCATCGGCCTAGCCCTTTCATTTTCTTCTTCTTCTTCTTCTTGTTCTTGTTCTCCAGCCAACTTTTCTTCAAGCTTGTATTTCTCCTTCTTGTCAGCTTCTTCCGTGCTGTGATCTTCTCCAGTTCTTTTCTTGCCAAAGAATCTAAACCTGCTCTTTTTTTCTTTGGGCTGCTCCTTAACCTTGGATGCCTCAGGCTCACGCACAATAGGATTTGGTGCAAGTTCCTTGACTTCTTGCTGCTCTGGAAGGGCATGTCCGTCCATGGGGCTAGATGTCTTGACTGGAGGCTTGGACAGCAATACTATGTCTTTTTCCTCTTCCCTGGTGGTTTGTGAATCTGCTGACTTGGTCTCTTCACCTGCTATTTCCGAAATCTTCAGCATCGACGTTACTTCCTCAACACTTACGCCTACCTGCCCTTCGCCTTCAAATAGCGACTCTATGAACTTGTTAGAGTCAAAAGGGATAATATCATCATAGCCCTGCCCCATGCCAATGTATACAATTGGCCTTGAAGTAATGTGCGCAATTGAAATAGCTGATCCTCCCTTCGCATCTGCATCTACCTTGGTTAGTATGGCACCGTCAAAATTGGTATAGTGGAAAAACTCTCTTGCTTGGTTTATTGTATCATTGCCAGCAAGCGCGTCGCCTATGAACAACTTTACATCGGGCTTGACGACTCTTACTATTTTGCCCATTTCATCCATCAAGTTCTTTGAAGTCTGCATCCTGCCTGCAGTGTCCATGAGAACTATGTCGATATGGTTCTTTTTCGCGTGATCGTATGCATCACGGCCTACAGACGATGGATCGGCTCCATATCTCTGTTTGACTATCTTAAGGGATAACCTATTTGTATGCTGTTCGAGCTGCTCGATAGCGCCTGCCCTATGTGTGTCACCCGCCGCTACTACTACTGAAAAGCCAGCCTTTCGCAGGAGATTTGCTATCTTGGCAACAGTAGTTGTTTTCCCTGTTCCGTTAATACCGAGAAAAACAATGACAAAGGGTTCACCCTTGGCTGCCTTTTTCATCTTTATCTTTTCAATCAAGTCAAACCTATTAGTTCGTGCAAAAATTTCAGCCACTGCCATTCGCAATTTTGACTGGACTATCTCGGTTGCTTCCTGCTCTTTTTCTAGCTTTAGGCCGAGCAGCTCTTTTTTCAGTTTCGCAGATAGGTCGTCAACTACTTCCTGTGCCACATCACCTTCCAAAAGCGCGATCTGGAGATCAAGCAGCACGTCGTCAAGAACTTTTTCAGTAAGCTCTTTCTGAGCTACGCCCTTCGCTGCTCTAGAAAAAGCCTTTTTCAGTTTATCAAACATGATTATTTTCAACCAGAACGGGCATCAACTGGCTTGCTGGGCAGCTTGTATCATCTGGTTTATCTGCGATTGCAGCTGGTTTATACGCATTGCTATTTCCTGTCTTTGAGCCTCAAGCTGCCTTGCTGCTACTTCATACTCTTTTATCCTAATTTCGACGTAGTTGAGTGCGTCTTCTCTGCTCTTTTCAATGGCGACGCCAGCATCCAAGTTAATGAGCAGCTTCTTTATAGGAGGTATCGTAGTCTTGACGTAAACGCCAATGCCGATAGGCATTAGAGAATCCACGTCAGACTCAGAAGTGATGCTTTGGATCGTATTTGAAGCCAAATGGGCCTCTTCCATTAACTTGCTTACTGTCACTTGTCGCGTCATAATGTCATTCATATATGCTTCAAGAATTCTTGACTGCTGGACCAATTCGTTTATCCTCTGCTCCATCGCAGCCAATTCCTGCTGCCTCGATTGATCGCTAGCTGCGCTCATTAACTTCACTGCTCTTGTTAGATTTTTAAAGCTTTAGATTTCTGCTACCTTTAGCATATCGCTCATCTTGACCTTCATGCCGTAGCGACCTTCTTCGCTCTTCATATGCCCGTATAATTTGAGCATGTCCATCCCATGCTTTATCATGTTGAACCTGCCTGTTATTTTCAGCTTGATGAACTTGAAGACAAGAGAATATATCTTGAATTTTTCTAGCACTGCCTGCCGGTATCCCGTCATATCATGAAGGTTCTGGACAAGGAGTTCGGCGCACCAAGTCGATGGAATTATACCTTCACCCAGTAGGGGATAGACGGTACCTATTGACTCGCCTGCTCCTACAGACTTGCGACCATCAGTAAAGGGCTCGCAGCTTTCAGGGGGAGTCAGCCTGACAGGCCGTCCTACCTTTTTTATTACTTCGCAGTCGTACTTGTTCAAAAATTCATCTACAAAGTGGTTGTGACTTTTTAAGAAATCGCCTGCCCCTATATGGGCTTGGCCGTTGCCAAGCGGAAAATACCAAAAGTAGCCGGACATAGACGGAAATGCTCGCAAATAAAAATCATCAAAGGGCTCCTTGCCCTGATGGTAGCGAACTTTGTATTGCACGCAGGGAATCCATGTCTCATTTCCAACTCTTGGTAGATAGTTGCGGTGAAAGCCAGTCGAATCGATAATGACATCAAAGTCAGATTCGAGCTCGTCCTTTCTTGGAGCACGTCCAAACTTTATTTCTGTGCCCCTTATCATATCCTGGATCAGACGCAGCTTGTCATAGCTTACCATTCCCTTGAGTCTGATGTCTACGCTACCCTTCTCCAAGTCCACCTGCATGTGCTGGCCGTTATGCAGGACATAGTCATCGAAATTAAGGCCACACTTTCTAGCAAGAGCTGCCATCACATTTTCACATGTGGCCCAAGCACATAC
>JALYGW010000123.1 GCA_030776915.1 Thermoproteota archaeon | reverse complement strand
TGTCGGCATTAAAGTAACCATTGATTGCATCTGCAATGTCCACATCTACGATGTCTTTATTTGAAACAGTAGAATAGCCGGCGGCACGTGACTGTGCGCTGTTGAGCAACGATCGGATATCACCTCTACTGTTGTCTATGAGCGATGTCTTATCGCCCGATCCAAGTTTTACCCCTTCGCTCTGCAGCACATGATCTAGAAGCAGCAGCAATAACTGTGGGGGCACTGGATTAAACTCTACTATTTTGCAAGCCTTGGCAAGCTTCATCATCTTAACTGACTTTTTGTTTGCAGCCATTATCACCGGCACGGTTGGCTCTTTTATTAGATTGGTAAGAGTGTCAAGACCTCCCGTGTCCTCCCTGCCCGAAATGCCATCTACCTCATCCAAGAACAGCAATATCTTTTTCCCAATCAGGTTGGCAGTATTTTGAAAAACGGGTGTTATTCTTGCCTGCAGGACTTCCTTGTTGCGTATGTCGCTTGCATTCATTTCTACCACATCATAATCAAATTGCCTTGCGAGTGTGTGTACAAGGGTGGTCTTGCCTGTGCCCGGTGGACCCACCAATAGAAGCGGTCTGCTGCCACTCACCCAGCCTGCTAACCACTTTATTGCAACAAGGCGGGCGTCCTCGTTACCTACCATTCCTTGCACTGTGTTTGGCCTGTATTTTTCAGACCACATCACCATTATCATCTTCTTGTAACAGCTTCTTCTATCTTTTGGTAGAATTCATCAAAGGGCGCACGGCGTACAAGCTCATTATACCAGTACTGATTGTAGTGACGGACAGTCAAGAAAAGAAAATCTAGAAAAGGCTTTATCTGAAAGTTCTCAGGCAGCATGTCAAGCGCAATTTTTGCTTCATCCAGATAGAGATCACTCTTTGCCATTGTGAGTTCAAAGCTGCGCTGAACATTACCCATGTTGACAGCAAAGTAGAGGGGCCATGACGGAATCTTGACTTCGTTGTTCCTTATGGCGTCTTCGATCTCATTGCCACAGCCTACACACTCGCCAGCCTTGGCCATGCCAAGATGGAAAATATCAGAAAGTGGGCGGCGATTGAGCGCCATGTTCCTGCCAGCAGTCCCCATCACTGCCCGGTATTTCTTATAGCATTCAGTCATGTTTTCATCATTAATTGATGCCGGTTCCATCTTTAGCTTGACATCTATGTGCTGGCCGATTCTGGCATTGTGAAAGCCTTCTTCAAAAGCCTTCAGAACTGCATCGCCTCCTTGTGCAATATTGGTGCGCGCTATTGAAAGTATGTATGGGTTCATGAACTTGTAATCGTCAAGATACTCTAGATCTTCGTCTCTATCAACTATCCTATCCATAGGCTCTGAAAGATCAATTGCGATTATGTGTCCATCGATAACAGCTTTTCTCTTTTCTTCAGAAACATTATCGCCAAAATATTTAGATGCACCGTCGTAAAGCGCGTTGAAAACCGGAAACGTCATCTTTACAAAATTGGACTCTAGTATGCGCTTGACTCTGCCTGCAAGAATGTCAGGATTTGATAATCTCATTTTGATGTCTGGCACGCTACTGTGAGAGAGGACAAGTTCTTGTGAATTGACCTCTTCTGCGAATTTGCGTATTGTACTGGAGGGATTACTGTCTGCAGTTACTGCTTTGTGCAAGGATAAGGTGAATCGCTGCACGAAGCTAGGAAATTCCTGCTCTGTCTTTTCCTTGTAGTGGTTGAACTGCTTGTAGCCCTTACTTTGCAGCATTCTCGCCTTGATTATGTCCTTGCCGGCATGGGTCCTCAGCAGAGCCTCCTTTGAAAAAATCAATTCATCCTTGCCGCTCATTTCTCTGGCTTTTGCCACCTATTGTTATTTAATCATTCATAATCTAATGTCTGAGCTTAGGAAACTTTATCCCCCTACTTTGGTGTCTTACATTCAGCCTAACCGTTTGAATCAAGTTGCAGCAAAATCATCAGTTCTATTCTTTGCAAAATAACAGATCAAGGTTGAACTATATTTCATAATCCGGATAACTGAGACAGATTGAACAATCAGCAGCACCCATATTAGGAAGAAAAGAACCTAGTGTGATTTTAACCCCAATTCCTTCGTACTGCACTACTCACTAGCTCTATCTGCTGCTGTCCCTAAGTTCAAAAGGCAGTAGGTGTGTACCATTATTCTTCTTTCTTTTTCTCATGCTTGTCGCTTTCCTCCTCGTCCTCGTCTTCCTCTTGTTCTGCTTCCGCTTCCTCTATAACAAAACCAAGTTCCTTTGCCTTGTTTACAAGTTCTGACATCTTTTGGACTACAGTGGCTCCATCTACTTCATCTATTGTTAACTCCAATTCAACTTCAAACACCATGTTATAATATCACCAAATCATAAAGAGGCATTTACTTAAATGCGTTATTATTACATGCTCTGTCGTTGACACTGCATGCGAGAACCTATATCTCCAGAATGATAGGATAAGAGTGCAGCTGCTGTCAAACTACTGCATGGCGGCATTCAATAATGGTATTATATTAATAGTATCAAGGGGAGGCATTAATCTATAATTAGTCTGGTAGTGGGATGATAACATTCTATTCTACTGGGTATGAATCCATCATCAAGCTTGGGTTCTACAAACAGCAAAAATATTACGTCTCGCAATGCTAGTAAAAAGACTTAACTCACAAAATAATCCTGTAAAAGGTAGAAAAAAAGCTCTCTGCTTACCTTGAAGCCATTGCGATTCTTTCTTGTTCGTTCTTTTTTTTGATCGCGTGGCTTGCCATGTCGTTATTGGCAGCCAGAATGATTTCCTTGGCAAGTGCCTCTTCTATGGTCTGCAGGCTTGAATACGTCGATTCCCTTACACCTTCTGCAATAAAGCGAAGTGCAAGGTCAACTCTGCGCAGCGGAGCTACATCAACCGATACATGATAGACGACGCCGCCATATACGATACGAGTCGTGTCCTCATTTGGTGAAGAGTTCTCGATTGCCCTTACCAATAGATCTACAGGGTTTTTGCCAGTTTCAAGATATATAATTTCAAATGCTGTTTTGATTATGTTGAGCATCTTTGCCTTCTTGCCACCCATTCTGCCAGTGTTCTTTGCATACTTTTTGCCAAAGTGCATCATCTTGTTTGCCAGACGCTCGACAATATTGACCTCTGCTTTTTTCAAGCGCTGATGCTCATGCCTGCCAAATGTGACTGGTATGACGGCCGGCTTTAGGTTAATGACAGATTTAAGACCGGGATCTTTTATTTCGATATTGCTCATGTCCCACCTGTGGAACAGTTGAATGTTTACCTGCTCCTTCCCACTCATCTTCTCGGCTTCTCCTTTCTCCCACGGACAAGTTCATTTAATGAGACACCATTGACTTTGAACACCTGCCACCTGACGCCCGGAATATCGCCCATTGCTCCTCCCATCGCGCCTCCGATACCCCCAATAATTACCTCGTCGTGTTCGTCGACAAAGTTAAGAGCGCCGTCCCTTGGTAAGAAGGCAGTAACGGACTTGCCATTCTTTATCAGCTGAACCCTGACGCACTTGCGTACAGCAGAGTTAGGCTGCTTTGACTCAATCCCAACCTTTTCCAATACTATTCCTCTTGCCTGTGGTGCACCCTCTAGAGGATTTGCCTTCTTGTCAAGCATAAGCATTCTTCTCTTATAATATTTTTCTGACCACCGAGCACGGCTCTTTTTTGCCTTAAGAACTCTGCCTGCGAACAGACCTAGTGGAGATTTACCCATTCATATTCACCCTATTGCTACTATTCCCCTGCTCAGGGCCAACTATTAACACATGGGATATTTGGAAGTATCGCTTCGCAAGAAGCCTTGCCTTCTCTGCATTTCTACCTTCCCTTCCTACTACAGCTCCTTTTTTCCTAGGATCAACTGTCACAACTGCCTGCTTTGTCCCATCACCTCTTTCCGATATCCTAAGATCATTTATCATATCAGCATTGAGCATGTTGCGGATGAACTCTGCAGGATCATCAGAAAATTCAACAAGTTCTATCTTTTTTGTGACCATATTTTGCAGCTGTTTGATCGTAGAACCACCTTTGCCAATAGCAAGCCCCATCTGGCCTTTATTTACAACGAAAATAACGCGGTCCATTTTGTCGTCTACAATACAGTCTCTTGCTGTTGCGCTTGTGATACTCTGGAAGAGGGAAATTAGGCGCAACTCATCTGAAGTAAGCTTAATCTCAGTCATTTTCACAGCGTCCCTATACGGAGATATAATGCAAAAGATGAGGGAGATGGCAGCAACAACAAATCATTCCTACAACTCAATTTATGTCTCACACGTACCTTTTGTATTACTTGTCCTTTTTTTCTGATACTATGGCGCTTATTTCGTCTGCTGTCCCGCTCTTGATTGCTATAGTAGTGATCCTGTAAGGCTTATTACAGAGCTTGCCCAGCTGCACAGAAGTACCGGAATACTCATAGATTGTGACATTGGTAGACTTGGCCTGATCTTCTAGCTTTTTTCTGTATTCAGGGTCAATGGACTTGCTGACGATTATCAGCTTGGAGCCTTTGACTGACTGCAATACTTCCTTGACGCCACTCTTGTACTTGTCGGCGGCTATCGCATTCTTAATCACTTTTTCCAGTGTTCTCATTGTCCTTCACCTTCATGTACAGATCTACCATTCCAGTGCCGACAGGTACAGTAGCACCTACTATAACGTTTTCTGTCACTCCTCTCAATGTTTCAACCTGCCCTTCAAGCGATGCTTTGGCTATTGTTGGCACTGTGATTTCAAATGCAGCCCTTGCAAGAACTGATGTCTTAGTTCCTGCAATACCATGCCGGCCTATCTGTTGCAGGTACCCCTTTGATGTCATAAGGTCAGCCACAAGCATGATGTGTCGTGTATCTACCTCTAGCCCCTGTTCTTCAAGCGTATTTGTGATCTCTTTGACAAGAGCGGTTCTTGCGGCTTCAATGCCAAGCATCTGCCAGATCTCGTAAACATTGTTCGTCGTAGTTCTGGTAGTATCTACACCATCTACTGCCATCACCTTTGCAAGGTTAGAGCCAGCGGTCTGTATGACCCACTCTTCATCCTGCTTGACTATTGTTACACGCTCAATGTCTGATACACCCTTTACACGCGTATTGAGCAACTTGCTCTTGAGTGTAAGCAGCGTCTGCGCGTCAGGCTCATCTGGAACCGTTAGTTTGATGAATAGCTTGTTTTCATTTGGTTTGATGCCATACTTCTTCTTGGAGGTCTCAAGTACTTCTTGCACATCGACAAAAGTACATCCTCGTTCTGCCAGCTTTGCTTCAGATAGATGGAATGTCAATATGCCACTATAGTCAGTCTCTGTCCTGTTAACAAGATCGCCTATCTGAGTGAACAGTATCTCCCTTGCTACTTCAAGGGCCTTTTCCCTCGACACTCTATGGTTCTCGTCAAGGTAAATATCCATCGTAGGTGTTACCGGCTTCTTTCTTGCATCTACAAGCTCGATTAGCCTTGGAAGGCCAAGCGTCACGTTTCTCTCTTTAACGCCGGCAAAGTGGAATGTCCTGAGCGTCATCTGGGTTCCGGGCTCGCCTATAGACTGTGCTGTCACTACACCTACTGCCTCTCCTGGCTCTGCAAGCGCCCTATCAATAAGATCAAGCACCTTCTTCATTACTTTTTCAATACCATCTTTGCTGAGTCTGTTCTCAAGGAGCGCTTTTTCCAGATTAGTCTTCATTCTCGGGTTGAGGCTTCCGGCATATTTTGAAATTATATCCTTGGTGACATCCTCAATAGCCTTGCGTCCTTCATCAACAATTGATTCAGATTCAATGAGCCTTGAGATGTTGACAGCCTCGCCATGGTCGCTCTTAGCAGGGTCAATGCCGTCCTCGCCATACATATACTGCACAATGTTGCCATGGGGATCGCGTACTGTATGATCATATTCAATCTTTAGGTGCTCAAGTGCGTTGATCAATCTCCTCTGCATGTAGCCAGACTGCTGGGTTCTCACTGCAGTGTCTACAAGGCCTTCCCTTCCGCCCATTGCGTGGAAGAAGAACTCAAGTGGAGACAGACCATCGCGATAGTTTGACTTGACAAAGCCCTTTGCATCAGGGTTGGTTTCATTTGGCTTAAAATGTGAAAGTGCTCTATTGTGATAGCCCTTCTGGATTCTCTTGCCTCTGATCGATTGCTGTCCTAATGCTGCAGTCATTTGGCCTATGTTGAGTGTCGATCCTCTTGCACCCGTAGATGCCATGATTACGCCGGAGTTCTCGTTAGGGAATGCCCTGTCGGCTGTCCTGCCGGCGCGATCACGGGCCCGGGACAGTTCATTTACAACATACAACTCTAGCGCTTCTTCTCCAGACAGACCCCTTGTTAGCGGGAGCGTGCCTTCATTGTACTGTTGTATCAACTCATAGACCTTTTCGTAGGTCCTTTGGATGATGTCGCTGATGCCCTGTCGGCTCTCTGGCGGCAGCCACAGGTCAGAGTACCCATAGCTAAATCCTCTATGGGTGATGTATGTCTTAAGCATGGTAAGTATTGAGTCAAGGAACTTTCTTGCCGCGTCTGTGCCATAGTCCTTGGCGATCCTGTGAAGTACGCTGTCCGGCTCTTCGGCACCAATCGATGCCTTGTCTATGACGCCGCTTATAAGTTCACCATTCTTTATGACTACATCCTTGCCTTCTCCCTTTGCGGCCTTGTTCCACTTTGAGGTAATGATAAAGTTAAAGTCCTTTGGCAGGAAAAGTGAGAACAACTGCCTGCCGGAGTACCTCTTTTGGCTGTCCTCTCTGGTTATCAACGGCTCGGGGAGTGGTCCATGGTAGCCACCTAGCATAGCCAAATTTGCGAATTCATCTCTTGTCAGAGTCGAGCTGTCGTTGGTAAGGATGAATGCACCGGTAATAAAGTCTCTGATGCCGCCGATGATTGGGCCGCCATACCTCGGTGAGATCAATTGATCTTGCACCTTCATAAGAAGCGTTGCTTCAGCTCTTGCTTCTTCGCTCTGAGGCACATGAAGGTTCATTTCATCTCCGTCAAAGTCAGCGTTATATGGCGGACAGACTGCAGGATGCAGCCTGAATGTGCGGTAGGGCAGCACCTTGACACTATGAGCCATAATTGACATTCTGTGAAGTGAAGGCTGCCTGTTGAAAATGACAATGTCGCTGTCTGCCAGATGGCGCTCTACAATGTAGCCAAGAGCAAGTGAATCAGCTATTGCTTTTCTATCGGTAACATAATCTAGTCTAATCTTGACTCCATCCGGCCTAATGATATAGTTTGCTCCTGGATATGTATTAGGGCCATTCATCACTAACTCTTTGAGCCGCTCCACGTTCCATTGCGAAACTGTTTCTGGTATAGTGAGCTTCTTTGCAACATCTACCGGTACGCCGACATCAGATATTGCAAGGTTAGGGTCAGGCGAAATTACAGTTCTGCTGGAAAAGTCGACACGTTTGCCTGAAAGTGAGCCCCTGAATCTTCCTTCCTTGCCCTTTAACCTCTGAGTAAGAGTCTTAAGTGGCCGGCCAGACCTATGGTGGGCCTGTGGAATGCCAGAAACTTCGTTGTCAAAGTATGTCGTAACATGGTACTGCAGTAAGTCGACTAAGTCCTGCACGATAAGCGGAGGAGTTCCTGCTTCTTTACTTTCCTTGAGGCGCTGGTTGACCCTGATGATATCGACAAGCTTGTGAGTTAGGTCATCTTCTGACCTAATGCCTGTCTCCAGAATAATAGAGGGTCTGACAGTCACCGGTGGTACCGGTAGCACTTGCAGCACAAACCACTCTGGTCTTGCTGTCTTGGGATCATAGCCAAGCAGCGTCAGGTCGTCGTTAGGTATATGGCTCAGCCTTTCGCGGATAGTGATTGGAAGCAGTCTGTTTTCGCCAGCATCAGTACGCTCAACAAATATCGTCGGTTTTGTAAATATCAAGTCATACTGCTCTTTGCCGCAGTGCGGGCAGGCCTTGACCTTCTTGGCCCGCTCAATAATATCGTCTTTGATGTTTTCAAGTGTAATTACTGCATATGCCGCCTTTGTGTCGCGGATAGACTTGTAGTGGGCGAGCTCTTCTATATCAAGCTTGATCCTGTTGCATGATCGGCATGTTATCAAGAGGAGCTTATGAATATCATCTACAAAAGCTATGTGTAGCACCGGCTCTGCTAACTCGATATGCCCAAAATGCCCGGGGCATTTCGCAGAAGTGTTTCCACAAGTGGCACATTTTTGGCCAGGCTCTAGCGTGCCCAACCTATTGTCCATCAAGCCGCCTTGCACAGGCATTCCGTCTTCGTCATATGTTTCAGGCGCGGTGATCTCAGCTACGGAGAACTTACGCACTTCAGTTGGTGACCATACACTAAACTTTATTCCACCTAGAGTTTTTGCAGATTCTTCCATCATTCTATCTCTACACCTTCTCCTTTACAAGTAACCTCGGCGCGACGTTGAGACTCATCATTTCCTGCAACAGCAGTTTGAACGCGTATGCAATCACTACAGATGATATCTTGGCTTTTTCCCCGCACACACGACAGATGTATCGGCGCTGTTTGACGTCATAATATGCCAGTAAGCCACAACGCTCACAGACATTTACTTCAGCTTTGTCCGATTCTTCTAGCAGCCTATCCTTGAGCATCATGGATGCGCCGTATGCGATAAGACAGTCCCGCTCCATTTCTCCAAATCTCAATCCGCCGCCCCGCGCCCTGCCCTCAGTTGGCTGTTTCGTCAACATCTGAACCTGACCTCTGGCGCGGCTATGGATCTTGTCGGCAACCATGTGATGCAATTTTTGGTAATAAACGACACCGATGTAGACCTCTGTTGGAAATCTTCGTCCAGTCCTGCCGTCGTACATCACTTCCTTACCTGTATTCTTGAACCCGTAATGCTCCATTACACTCTTAATGTCGTCTAGCTTTTCTCCAAGAAAAGCCGAGCCGTCAGCTATTTTGCCGCGGAGTGAAGCGGCTTTGCCGCCAAGCGATTCCATGAACTGGCCGACCGTCATCCTTGAGGGAAACGCATGAGGGTTGATCATGATGTCTGGCACAATGCCATCCTCAGTATATGGTAGGTCTTCTTGGTTGACCAGCATGCCGACAACTCCTTTCTGGCCATGCCGTGAGGCGAACTTATCCCCAATCTCGGGGATGCGCATGTCGCGAACTCTAATTTTGTACATCTTGCCACCTTCAACTGACTGAGTCACAATGACTGTATCGACCACACCGTTCTCTGACGGCCTGACGCCGACTGAAGTGTCTCGCCTGTATGGACCCTTCACCTCAAACTCCTTGTATTCTTCCATAAACCTTGGCGGCGATGTTCTACCAATTAAGATGTCCCCTCCATTCACGACTGCCTCATGCATTATCGCGCCGTCCTGCTCAAGCAAACGGTAGGCCTTCTCGCCTCTGTAGCCCCGAATGTTGGCATCCGGTGGAGGTACTTCAAAATTATCTTTCATCCCGCCAGGATATTGCTTTGCTTCTGCCTCATAAATCCTATAAAAGAATGTCCTGCCAAGCCCTCTATCTACTGATGCTTTGTTGAATACCACTGCATCTTCTATGTTGTAGCCTTCAAACGGCAGCACAGCGACTATACAATTCTGTCCTGTAGGACGGTCTTCAAGACCAAGTAAATTAATCGCCTTTGTGCTCACTACGGGCGTTTGCGGGTAGAGCATAAAGTGCTGCCTGACGTATGTGCTTGCATTCATCAATGGTGTAGAAAAGCCAAGACTTTGCTTTGCCATCGCACTTTCATAGGTGTTCCTTGGTGACTGATTGTGCTCAGGATATGGGATGATCGAAGCTCCCACACCCAAGATGGCAGATGGGAATATCTCTAGATGAGTGTGAAGGGGCTCTACTTTCTTTGGATCAATTGCGACATAGCAGTTCTCCTCCTCATTTGCGTCTACCAGCTCGATCATACCCATATAGATGAGATCATTCCAAGAAAGGAACTTTTTCGATATTTTTTCAATTACCTCGTATGTTACAAGGGGCCTGCCGTCTCTAATGACTACAAGGGACCTCAGTACCCTGCCAGCGTTGCAGCTAATGTAAAGACGCTTTGTGGCATTAGGATTTTGGGAACTGTAAAGGTAGATGCCGACATGGGGATGGATCTTGCCTGATCTCCTCATAGACCTAAGCGTGTCAGCAAGGTGTTCTCCCTTCCCGATGTAGCCGATAAGCCGGCCGTCGACGAACACTCTTGTGCCCGACTTCCTTAGAGCCTGGTCTACATCATCTACGCTCTGTATTCCCAGCTCATACAGCTTTTCTGTAATTTCGGCGCTCTGAATGTTGACCGAAATTATAGCTGACAGCGCAAGATTCTTGACAAGGCCGCAATTGGAGCCCTCGGGAGTTTCTGCAGGGCATATTCTGCCAAAATGTGTTGCATGCAGGTCTCTTGCCTCAAAATTAGGTTGGCTCCTACTAAGAGGCGATTGAATCCTTCGCAAATGCGAAATAGTCGACATATAGTTTGTCCTATCAAGCAGCTGTGTGACGCCTACCCTGCCCCTACCCCAGTTGCCAGTTGCGATTGCATTGTTCAGCTTGTCTGACACAATGCCAGGCCTGACAGCTGCAGCGACAGCGTTGATGCCGCGCTTTTGGCCTGAGCGCTCCAGCTGATACTTCATATCACGTATCAAATTGCGAAATGCAGTCCGGAATAGGTCGGCAAGCATCTGGCCAGCAAACTTGATCACCTTGTTGCCATAATGGTCTTTATCATCAGTACCTATCCAGCCAAGCTTGAGCTCAATAAGCTTGCAGGCTGCCTCACCCAAGAACAAGGCCTTTTCGTGCCTGTTGTCAGGGTTTTTGCCGATGTGTGGCAAAAGACCCCAATCAAGCAATGTTTCGGCTCGCTTGATTTGGAATTCTTCAAGCATGCCAGGTGCAATCCTCTTGCTGATATATACTATGGCATCCCTGCTTCTGTTGACATCACCTGCCTTTTCAAATGAAGGCTCAAGCTCATCTTGTATAATTTCATTGAGTGAAACTGAGTCAGCGATATCCTTGTCAGATTCAAGACCAAGAGCCCTTATTAGCGTGATAAGTGGAATGTCTACAGGCGAGCCGGGGATCTTGGTTACTATTGAACCATCTGGGCGCATTACCAGTTCTAGTTTTGCTCTATAGCCCACAATTGAGGAATAGACTTTGGCCTTGTACAGCAGAGTGCCTGTAGTTTCTTCGGCATCGACAATTATTTTGTTATATGAAAGATCTTCAAGTCCTACTATGACCCGTTCTGAGCCGTTAATAATGAAGTACCCACCAGGGTCCCGGGCGTCTTCGCCAAATTCCACAAGCTTGGACTCAGGCAGGTTATGCAGAATGCATGTATTGGACTTAACCATCACCGGCATGTCACCTATGTGGATAAAGCGCGATTCCAGAATCTTGCCGTCTTCTACTACGCTACATTCCAGCATCACAGGCGATGCATAGGTCAAGTTACGAAGCCTTGCTTCCATTGGGGCAACATGTGTTATCGAGCCGTCAAGCTCCATTATTCTCGGCTGCTGGAGCTTGATCTTCCCCAGTTTGATCTTGTAAGGATATTCTGCAGTTTCTATTTCAATTTCGCCTACTTCATCGATTATACTTTGGAGCCCTCGCTCCATGAATTCGTTATAAGAGTTCAGGTGTTGCCTTGCAACGCCTTCCCTTCGTAAAACATCATTAATGATTGGCCACATTTCA
>JALYGW010000122.1 GCA_030776915.1 Thermoproteota archaeon | reverse complement strand
AGAGTATCAATGGCATAATTCATTTCATTTGCATCCATCATTTTGTTTTTGCTGCCACTTTCTTGTATAATCTCTATGGCATTTCTAATCGCCTTCATCTTTGAAGCGTTATCTATTGCCATAAGGTGTAACCACCAATAATATTTGCAGGAAGAAGTATTAAGGTTTTGCAGGGAATCTCTATGACTTTGGGGGTCGGTAACTTATGTGTACTTCTGTGGCAGACACTAATGTGATACCTAATTAGGTAGCAGATACCTGAAACAAAAATGGATCTCCTTTTCATCATTACTATTCTAATGTTGTTCAATCGCAATTACTTTTTGTCACATGATACTTTACCTAAGCAGACTCGCGGATTTGGATTCAAATGAATTTTTATTCAAATCCCGACGGGCCCGCTAATCATACGGATTCTAATCCCGAATGTGGAGTCTTGCGAAAACCTTTTTAGCTTCTCGGTACATTGAAAGGCTAGCAAAGAATCCGCATTTTGAACAAGTTTCTATTTAATTGAGCTTCGCTATCTCAATTAACGCTGGGTGAAATATCATATGTCGCGCTTTAGTTAGCCTATCGGCCTGGATCCAAGCACAAGGCCGATCTCCATCAAACTACCATCTCTGAGAATAGTCATAGTCACTGTATCCCCGACTTGCTTGTTTGTTTCAATGTAGGAGAGTAAATCATCTGTCTTGTTTACTCTCTGATCGTCTACATTCAAGATTATATCCCCACCAAGCCGTAGCTCCTCAAACCCAGTGATGTTCGTAACAGGCATGTCTCCGCCGCGTATTCCGGACTTGTCTGCAGGACTGCCAGGTGTTATTTCCGTAACCAGAAACCCTCTTGCTTCTTCTAGGCCAAGTGCCAATGCTATTTCAGGTATAATATCAGTTCCCGCGACGCCTATCCAAGGATGTAAGTATGTCCCATTCGCAATCAGCGCAGGGACAATTATTCGAAGAGTATCAGAAGGAATTGAAAATCCTATTCCTGAGGAAAACGGTCCTGACGAAAGACCTGCGGTGTTCAATCCTACTACTTCACCGTGCGTATTTAACAGAGGCCCACCAGAATTGCCCGGGTTGATTGCCGCATCTGTTTGAATTATATTGGGAATTGAGAACGCTCCGGCTCCAGGTATTGTAGTAATATTTGTGGCCGGAATGGGAAGAAGTCTTCCTAGACCACTGACGACGCCTGTAGTCAAGGATCCAGTCAAACCGAAGGGATTCCCAACAGCTGCAACTTCGTCACCTATTGAAAGCATTGAAGAATTTCCAAGGGGGAGAGGGATCAATCCTTTGTTCACGCCCTGTGTGGCCTCTTGTTCTTCTTTGGTGACCACTTTTAGCACCGCAATATCTGAGAATATGTCAGTGCCAACAACTTCTGCTGTGTATATTGTTCCATTTGAGAATGTGACAGTAACGTTATTGCCGCCATATATGACATGATTATTTGTTACTATATGACCCTGCCTGTCGAAAACAAATCCTGAGCCTATGCCAAATGTGGAATTATTAACAAAGGGCAAAGGCGTTCCACTGACTGTAACCTGAACTACAGAATCCTTGGCTCTTGCAAAGAGTTCTTTGAATGTAAGGCTGCTAGTGTTGTTATTATTATTGTTGCTTCCCTCATCAGCTCCCGCTATTGCTCCATCACTGCTAGACGGAATTTGCGCCCATGCCTGCTGCAGTAGAAATGGTCCTGCAGGAGCAGCACTAGCAGCAATATTAAAGGACAGTGTAATTAGAACGAAAATAACCATCGCATAAACAAGAAAAGATCGCACGCACTTGTCTTGATTTTGATTGGATTTTACCAACTCGGTTATGCCTTTAGTAATGAGGCTTATTTTACTTAATGCTTACGAAGCTATCTACTGTAGCTGATCAGTTTCAGTGATTCAGTGATTCATCGATCTTTGGATTCAAAAGAATTTTTACCCAAATCCCTCTGCATTATGTCGCAGAAACCTTTTTAGCTTCTCTTATCTTCAAGAGACTAGCAAAGAATCCACTTTTTGAAGTGATATCACTTCACGGCCCGACGGGCCCATGTTTGTTTTTGATTCCTTGTATGGATACATCATTTCCAAAACTTATCGATCATACCACAGTATTTCTTTTCATCAAGTTTCAGATAGTTTAATGTAGGCTTTAGCATTGATTTGTAATCCATTGGTTGTTGAGGCTTTGCTGAGGTTATTCGGGGTAATCTTTTCCTGCCGTAAAGTCTACTAAGCTGTCTATTCAGTTCCCTAATCGCCTTTTCATTGTCAGGTTTGGGCTTTCCTTTGAACTGCATCTTGTTGCCCTTAATTTTTGCTCCGCTTAAGTGTTTCTGGGCCGCGTCTTGAAAAATCTTACGTAATACCGCAATTGTTTCATTTGCTTGTTCAATCCATTCTTCTAATGCTTTGGTGATATCAGTTTTTCCGTTGCTAGCCTCAGAGATAGCTACTATCCCTTCGCAAGCACCTATGAGTCCAGTTGTTAATGATTGGTGAAAGTAAACGGTTTCCAGAAATGAGTCTCCCTTGTTAAATCGATAGCTCCATTTGCAGTCTATGACTTGTATTCCGTCGGCAAATTTGAGCAACCTTGAAGCGGACTGCAGAACTACATCCTTCACTTTTATCTTCCCAACATTTACCTTGAAATCTCCATACTCTGCTCCTATTGCGCCAATATCAATTGATTTCCCTTGAATCTTAACAAGAGGCTTACAGTTCTTTTGATTTAGCCATTCCTCAAGTGCTTCTAAGGGTCCCATGAATGCTTGTTGTGACTGTATCTATTAATAATTATGATTTGACTATTCTGATTCTGCACTATCAGGAAGATTAGAGAGTATTTCTCATACACTATCATGTTATTATTAGCCTACTGAACGCTGGATACTTCAAAATAATCTTGAAGTTCTGGTTTGGATTCAAATGAATTTTTATCCAAATCCCGACGGGCCCGCTATGATATCAATTCTTTAGACGGTTCAAGGCACAGATAAGACAGAAATAACTAAACCACAGCTTCAGAGTGAATTGATCCTTCTATATCTATTACTTTGATAATATAGGTCATGCAAAACGAGGATAGGGACAGTATTAGAAAAACCATAAGTGAATACAGAGAAACAATCTTTGTTGCTATGCTCAACAAGCATTATACCCACGCAGCTTTGTACATGAAGTGTATGATCGCATGTGTTCCATCTGGATTGAAATTCGAAGCAATCGAAGCGCCTGAGGCAAATCTGTTGTCAAATGAAAATGCGACAGATTATGCCAAACGGTTATTCAAATGGATTGATACTACACTACCTGCAATTGAGCGAAGGATGGCAAATGCTGTTTGAATTCAAATATGGCGCAGCAAGAATTAAAAAATAAGATGTTAACCTCCAAACAATCTTTTGCTTTTCCTTTCTGATATACTATGAACTTCATTCCATTCCTTTTGTATGCTGTTGGGGAATTATGATTTGAGTAATAATAGCAAAATTAGAGGAAGAGAGGTGAGGATGGAACCCTAGAGAGGACACATATAGCG
Organism: Thermoproteota archaeon; assembly: GCA_030776915.1. Lineage (GTDB taxonomy): Archaea > Thermoproteota > Nitrososphaeria > Nitrososphaerales > Nitrososphaeraceae > Nitrososphaera. Next base: position 1,559 of record JALYGW010000122.1, on the reverse strand, counting down.
ACAAGTGAGACGTGTATGCCTCCCTCTCTCATCTCTCCTCACGTTTTTTACCTTCACGCTCCTATTTTTATTGGATAGTGACATAGCTCTGGAATCAAAGACTTCTTCTTTTTTTCTTTCTTTTTGCTATAGCTGCTCTCTGTAGATTATTATAATAACAAAAGTCATTCTAATTGTTCCCATTGCAAGGAGCTTTTTGTCAGTTTAGCATAGAGTGATGTATGTAGGTACTGCTTCGCAAAGACAGAGATATTACTATCGGTTCTGTTTTGTAATACTAACTGCCGCTTGGTAGTGAAGAAGAACACCATCTAAGATGTATGATACATCTTGTGTCATCACGCTGTGCCTGTGGGTTCATCTTGCTCTAATTGTAGCTGCTTCTCCTTGTCTTTGAGAGTATCAATGGCATAATTCATTTCATTTACACCTATCGTTTTGTTTTTGCTGCTACTTTCTTGTAAAATCTCTATGGCCCTTCTAATCGCCCTCATCTTTGAAGCATTATCCATTGCCATAAGATGTAATCAGTATTATAATTAGCCGGAAGAAGTATTAAGGTCTTGTAGCCAACCTTCTATGACTTTGGTAGTCAGCTAACATATATTTTACACCTTGTGGCAGATACTAACGCAATATATTATTATCAGATAGCAGATATTCGAAACAATTGTATCCAAATTCATTATTACACTCTGCTTTTGTTCAATCGTAACTAGTTTTGTCATGTGTAGCTAGTCAGACTTGCAGGTTAGGATTCAAATGAATTTTTATTATCCAAATCCCGACAGGCATTGCCAACTATAGTGTGTCAGAATCTTGAATTCTTCTCTTGAATTTCTCTGTGTCCTTATATTAGCCATATTCCAAAAGGTAAAGCCTGCGGTTCTTATCGTTGCAGCGCGGACAATAGCCACTGCTTCGGCTCTCTAGCTAATCCAGGTCTTCCTAATAGATCATAAGCGGAACTTTACTTAGCAGTTACTCCTTCCTACGATGGAGATGTCTCACCACTTGCTTTGCGAACCATACCTGGATGCTGCTCTTCATGGTGTTTTGCTTCATCCTCCGAGTCAAACACCAGACCGCATGCCATACACCTATAGCTTCCGGGTGTTGTTGCTGCCATCTACTAGCACATACATAGTATCCAATATACACATTACATACAACAATTTTCTGCGGCTGATAGAAAAGCTTGGGCTCTGACTCGTAAAAATTTATCAACTTTTACTTAGTCACAAGTTCAGGTAGAAAGCAATTAGTCCAAAAAGATGCAACTGCTTCTACATAGTTTTAACTTACGGGAAAATTTATTTAACCACAACCTTAGTTGAATCGTACACCATACAAGCGCCAGATTAAGTCTAAAGCTTAGCAGTGCCAACTAACGGCTTGCAGCTTTTGGATTCAAATGAATTTTTATCCAAATCCCGACGGGCCCGCTCCTTTATCAGTTCTTTTTAGAAGGGTTCAAAACAATAAAAGGAGTAGCGAGAAAACAAGATTGGAAACTGCAATATTGGCAACCGAACCTTTTGCAACTAATAACTATACTT
>JALYGW010000121.1 GCA_030776915.1 Thermoproteota archaeon | reverse complement strand
AGAACAAGTTTACTGGAGAGGCAAAGAGACAGCGCGGTATAATTGCACATCTGGCCACAGAGCAGAGTCCAGATCTTCGTACGAGGACTTCAATAGCACATGCCATTGCCAAGCAGCACGGTATCCTTTGGCAAAACATCTACTCAGGCATATTCCGCGACCTTGACGAAGTTCTCATTCCAGCAGGTGTGGTAAGAGAAGGCGGCAGGCTACCCTTGAGGAGGGGGCCAAAGGCACTCCAGCTGGAAGGAGTGCCATTCTACGAACTGACAGATACTGGCATTTTGGTAGCATCATCAATTGAGGAGCTGAGCGATAATCGTATGCACCTGTTGCGGTCATACATATCATCACTGTCAGCAAGCGACTCTGATTCCAAGGTAATGAAGGAGAGTATGCTATTTCTGATATTGGTGGCGCCGTCATTTGTTTCAAAGATCATCAACGAATACATTTACGCCTACAGCACTGGCACAATTGATAGCATTGCGCCGCTTGACATCAAGAAACTGAGGTCAGTCATATCTAAGCAGATAATAGTTGAAAAAGAGCTGGTAGAAGCTGTTATCACGATGCAGCAGGACCAAAGAGAGCTTGTTACAAACTTTTTCAAAGTGCTCACTTAGCGGCCTTTGTACCCGCAGGCAGTACAGTGGTACTTTTTCTGCTTCCCCTTACAGCCCTCACAACGCCATATCGTTGCGTTCCTGCATTTTGGACAGCTGAAACTCTCTGACAGCTCCCCCGGCCTCACTTGTCTACCACAGGCGTTGCAGTTTGGCATCTCATAAGAACCGGCATACATTGACTTGGGTGCATATCCTCGTCGGAGTATTTTTACTTTTTTAAGTTTTTTCAAGGCTTGAAATAAAGGGATTTATATCATCTTGATGAAGTTATTATACCATGGGCATTGGAAGATATGTGGCAAGAGAGCTGGCAAGAGAGCTGGATGGCAGATCTAGAGAATTTTATGAGTTTGTCATGCCAGCAATTGACATAATAGAAGAGGGCAACGATCTAGTAGTCACCATTGATCTCCCGGGCTTTGCTAAGAAAGATATCAATCTCAGAATTATAGGCAATGTCTTGTACATAACTGCCAAGAGAGAGCATGCAGAGCCACTTGGCACGGTCTACTACAGGCACAGGCCGCTCAAGATAGACAGAAGGGTTCTATTGCCAATATCGTTTAAGGAAGAAGAAGAAGAAAAGGTGGAAGGCAAGGCGAAATACGAAAATGGCATCGTAACGCTCAGGATACCTATACCGAAATCTACAAACATTCCAATAACGTAAATGCATACTTAATTTTTTTAACACTTTTCAACTATGGTAAGATTCTGAGATTGAAAAGTGAAAATAGAAAAGTGCAGCCCAACTGATCACAGGATTATGCATTACCACATATAATAATAATACTCACATCATAACTAGTGCATCATTCCATTATCTTCCGACTGTTTCGCTCTCCTGTATCCATATAACAGTGATGATAGGAAATTGATGAAATGCTACACAATATATGACTTTTGCAATGCTTATAATTCAATAAGGAAAAGCTGGCAATAGCTCAAATGGAGCAGATAATTGCAGAAAAGGAGCAAAAAACACATGAAAATTAGGTTTAATTGATACTAACACATATGCTATATCCTAGATCGGCAGAGGTACTTTCCCAGCACTTACATGGTTTAAATTTTCTTTTTCAATGCCACTGCAACTGCCGCAGCAGATGCAGCGAAGCCACCGTACGCAAGATAAAAGTTGTATGGCAATATCAAGGCGGATCCAATAAACAATGCAGAAGCAAGTATACTTGCTGCAAACGCGCTATTATTTTTCTCATATACGCCGCGGGGTCCCATTGTTTCAAGGTATGTCTTTAGCAGCGGCGCAACATTTACTGAATCCTGAATTCCCTTTGCAAACCTCTTAGCAGTTACTTTTACTTCCTCAATGTAGGCGTCACGTACAAGTCCCTCTTCTTCAAGCAGGCCTGCAAGCACCTTGACAAACTGGAATGACACCTTATGGTGGTAATAGATGCCTTCAAGAATAGAAGACATACGCATGTAGAGTGCAAGGTTCTTTGGCAATCGAAAAGGAAATTTGCTCATCGTCTTGTTTGCAAGATCTACCAGCGCCTTTACCTCCATCCTGTCTACCTGCCTACCATGCATGGATTGGATGCTGAGTGCAATGCCTCGCTCAACTATGTAACGGTTCACTGTGGGCTCAAGCGTCCCAAGTTCTATCAGTACGTTGACAGTCCTCTCTGGGTCCTTATCTATCAGGCCAAGGTAGAGGCGGATAAGCCGGATGCGGGTCTCGCTGTCAAGCCTTCCCACCATTCCAAAGTCGTACAGTATCAGGCGGCCATCGTCTGCAACTGAAATGTTTCCAGGATGTGGATCTGCATGGAAGATATTGTGACGCAGAAGCATCTTGAAGAACAGTCTATGCACGCGCATTACAAGTTTTTCTCTATCGATCTCTTTTTCATTCAGCCTTGGAATGTCAGTTATCTTGACGCCTGGAACATATTTCATTGCAAGCACATGTTTGGTAGTCCTCTCCAAGAATATGTCCGGTATTATGACTAACGGATCGTCTGCCAGATTGCGCTTGATCGTAAGCAGGTTCTTTGCCTCGATGCGGTAGTCCATCTCCTCATGTACCGTCTCGATGAACTGTGCCATCATGCCTTCTGCCGAGAATCCCAGATTCGGATCGATAAACCGTGTTGCAAGAGGCAATATCTTTTTCATAATGTAAATGTCGTCTTCAATTACTCTTTCAATATTTGGCCTAGACACCTTGACTATGACTTGCTTACCATCATACTTTGCCAAGTAGACCTGTCCAAGGCTTGCACCAGACAGCGGAGCAGTGTCAAACTCTTCAAATGCATCCTCTATCCTGCCTAACTCGTTTTCAATTACTGGCTTTACCTGCGAAAACAGAGCAGGGGGGACATCATCCTGCAATTTTGAGAGCACTTCAAGGTAGGGCTGCGGCAAAATGTCTGCCCGTGTTGAAAGCCATTGGCCAAGTTTGATGTATGATGGCCCAAGCTCTATGAATGTTTTGAGCACCTTACGAGCATGCTTACGGTACTTTTCTTCGTCGATATTTTTGCCCTCATGCTTGACCCATTCGCGCCTGTCACGCCGCAAATTTATTACAATGGGCAAAAGCTTGAGCACTACCTTAGCAATATGCAATTTTGAAGGGTGGGGATAGACTGATGCTTCTTCGCTAAAAGTCGTGTCCTCTTTTCTGATCGAGGCAGGGCTCTCCGTGGAGCTTACCCACTCCTTTTCTTTTTCAGCGAGTTGGTCATTTTGAAAACAAGGTTGCCTGCAGCAGAGCCGGCGATGTATCCAGCCAGAACTGCGTCGATGACAGCATCCTTTGTGCTCTTGCCCTCCTTTTTGCGCATATTGTAGACCGTTGTGCCTAAGCGCCTGCCGACTATGAATGCGGCTGTAGCGCCTGCTAAGTGCTCTGGTGCATCCACAAGCAGGTGCCCAAGTGGGTTACTTGATGGATCCACTGTGTCTGTGTGCACACTGTAATGAGTATCATATTCTCTGATGTGGAGGACTCCATAGCGGTATTGTCTCATGGCTCCTTTCTTGCTGCCAAGTGGGGTCTCTTTTAGGTCAATTATCGGCCTGACGGCCTTAGGCACAATGATGTTGCCGTCACCATCAATGAACTCCACATATCAAAGGATAAGTCAATCTGATATAAAATTAACGAATAGGTTTAATCGCCAGCTGATATCTGTAAAGATATGAAAAGTGTTAGAGTAATTGAAAGTAGTAGGATCTATTCTGGGGGCATCAATCTTAGGAAAGATAAATTCTCGCTAAATGGCAAGATTGTAGATAAAGAAATTATCGGACATCAAAACTCTGTCGGGATAGTGGCGCTCAGAGAGAGCAGCGTTATTCTCGTTACTCAGTACCGCCGCGCGGCAAACAAAGTGCTGCTAGAGATTCCGGCAGGCAAGATAGAGAAGAAGGAGACACCAAGGGAGGCAGCAGTTCGTGAAATGGCAGAAGAGATCGGCTATGCAGGCACTCTCAGACCACTGTTGAAATGGTATCTTGCTCCAGGCTACTCTACCGAGTTAATGTATGTATTTGTTGCCACAAACCTGAGAGAAATAGCGAGAGGTCTTCTCGATGACGATGAGAATATTGGGATAAGGAAGATAAGATTGAGAACGGCAATCAAGAAATGTCTCAATGGCAAGATTAATGACGCCAAGACCATTGCGGCATTGCTAGCCTATTACAATCAGTCCAACTTAATCAGATGATAACCTTTTCCTTCTGCCCTCTAGGAGACTAGTCCTTTCCTTTCAATTACAAGTTGCCTATTGCTGCATCTGCATATAGTCCTCGTTGATAAATGGCTCATTATGCTAAGCTTGCTAGTCTTGGTCTATAGGTTCCTTTGTCTTCAGGATACGGTGAATGAACTTTGCCGCTGGCACGCCTTTGGAATTAGTCCGCAGATAGGAGACAACAACACCGACTGGCAAGAAGCCTCTTCTCTGAGCCTCGACTGATATGTTTGGCAAGATATCTTCCCTATCCTCCAGCTGCCTATTTCGCCGCTTTTTCTTTTCAGCACCTACAAATTCACAGCTTTTTCAGCAATAAAGAATTCCATAGACTCAACAGAGCTGAGATGTCTGCATGGCCCAAACAGAGTATGGAATCAAGCCGGGCAGCTCAAGTATTGAATCCACACCCCGGTCAAGAAGCGACTCTGTTATAGTGTCAGCTGTCCTTGTGCTGCCTTTCTCTGCAACCATGCAATACTAGTATGTGTATGTTTTGAGACAGGATAAAGTAACTCTACGTCGTAAAGTATACATTCAGGCTTTGGCAATAGTGTCGATGATCCTTGCAAGCTCAATATCGTAGTTGCTTATGCCATTGACGTCATGTGTCACAAGGTCGATCCTAACGCGGTTGTAAACGTTGAACCATTCTGGATGGTGGTTCATCCTTTCTGCATTCATTGCAACTTTTGTCATGAATCCAAATGCCTGCACAAAGTCGTCAAACTCAAATGTCTTGTTTATCTTGCCATTGACAACCTTCCAGTTATTAAGCTTGCCTACTTCCTGCTCTATCTCACTCTGCGACAATTTGCGATACTCGTCATCTGACATGAAATTAAGTGGGACAATGTATCTAATACATCTTACCCGTCTGAAGGAACGATACCCTCTTGGCGGCTATTATAATTGCAGCTATTGCAACTGTGATCACTATAGAAGCGATACCTACTGGGAACTCGGGCACCACAGTCAGGCCGGATTGCACCATTTCGTTCGTGTCCTTTATCTTTTCTACCCGCACATTGAACGGCCCCGGCGACGCAAACGTCACATCCTGAGAAGATATGCCCTCGGGAGTCGTCACTCCTCCGGAGCGTGTTACTTCGTTGCCATCCTTGTCCACAAGGACTACTTCGTATGCGGCAGCAGACACCGGCGTATCAGACTTGTCAGTTATTCTGATGCCAAACGTTACTGGCTGCTGGGGAAGAATCTGTTCCGGCCATGTGAGGCCCACCTTATAATTCTCCGACTCGGCAGAGACCTGAGCCACATTGACTTCGCTATCAGAGTCTGAAGGGCTCAGTGCAAACACTGCCTTGTCTGGTGTCCTGTTCTCAGACGTCACCTTGCTAGCGATGTTTTCAAGGTTGGTCTTTGATATGGTGTAGTGCACGATAGTGGACTCGGGGGTATAGGTATCTACTGCCACCGGAACGCCTACGCCATTTACTGTAGCATTGAGCGATTGTTTGTTAAAGTCAGATAACGCCTTTGGTATGAACACTTCCGTATGGAGCATGCCTAACCTGCTTACCATATCAGAAGTCCAGTCAAAGGGCATTGAAAACTGGATTGTTTTTGTATCTGGATCATAATTAGAGCTGTCAATGGTGCCATAATAGTTCCTGATCTTGACCTGCTGAATCTGGCCGCCTTCTGAGATATTGATCGCTTCTTCTCGGCCGGGAGTCACCCACACATCATACTTGAGCGCGGGGTCTATCTGGGTCCTGGTAGTGCCAACAGTATGTACCTCAATAAACAGGTTATAGAGGCCAGGCTCTATGAAAATAGGCCCCTCTACCACAATAGGTCCTCCCCTGTTCCAGATCCCGCCAAACTGGGGCTCTGACTCGCCTCTAGCTATTACTGTCTCAGTGTCTCTAGGAACTACCTGTATTTGCAAGTCTCCTTCAGGGTCATAGAAGAAGCCCTGCCCGCCAAATTGGCCGCCCTCTGTTACAACAGGGATTTCAATGCCGTTCTTTTGAAAAAAGATCCTATACGTCACTTCTTCAAAATTTTGATTTGTGTTTTCGTCAAAAACCTTGCAGTTATGAAAATAGGCTGGCTGATATCAGTTACTACTGACGGGTCGAGCTTGACAAAGAGGCTAGCCTTCCTGCCTTCAAAATCAGCTGCAGGCGGCTGGTGCCCGCCGTGGGCAAACGCACTGGGAAAAGCAGGAGTGAAAAGAATCAGGGCAGCAAAAAATACAACAACTATCAAACAAGACAGAGAATTCTTGTACTCTCAACTTGAGACATTTTTCAGAAATCAAAATTGTAGCAGGGTATATATGGGTTATTTTTGCGAGCATACAACTCCAAATACTATTAATATCGATCCGCTCAACTGACGAGCAATTTGCCGGATGGGTAGTCTAGCCTGGTTAGGATACCTGTCTTACAC
>JALYGW010000120.1 GCA_030776915.1 Thermoproteota archaeon | reverse complement strand
GTCTCCAAGTGTCCCCTTGATTATTTTTTCGTCTTCCCACGTCGCTCGATAGACTACAGCAGCTGGCGTCTTCTCTGTATACACTCCTCCTCCGCCCTTTAGTATTTCATTTACTACCTCTCCTATTAGGTGCACGCTCAGATAGAACGCCATTGTTGCACCATGTTTGGCAAGCTCAGCTATTGATTCGCGCTCTGGAACTGGAGTGCGAAGCTCTGCCCTTGTTATTATCAAAGTCTGTGTTACTCCCGGCAGCGTCAGCTCTAAGTTAATGTCTGCAGCAGCTCCTAATAAAGCAGTTACGCCTGGCACAACCTTGCACTTTATGCCGTCTGACTCCAGCTTGTCTATCTGCTCTCGAATTGCGCTGAAAAGTGCTGGGTCACCATCGTGGAATCTTATAACAACCTTGCCTTCCTTCGCAGAGTTGTACAGGATCTGATAGATCTTTTCTCTGTCAATTATTGCAGCATCATAGAGCTGCACATCTTTCTTGGCGTATTGGAGGATCCTCGGGTTAAGAAGTGAGCCGGAATAAATAATAGTATCTGCTTCTTCTACCAGTTTTTTTGCTCTAAGTGTGATAAGCTCGGGATCGCCAGGGCCTGAGCCCACAAAATACACAGTCCTAGTCTCTGGCATTTTTCTTTGCCACCATAATAGAAAAGTACTTCTCAGTCGGGCCTTTTTTGCCACGGAGCTCTGAAATTTTTTTCATCTCAAGCAACTCGCCTTCGTCTGAAACATTCTGAGCTATTGCAACAGTCGCGCTGTCTGGAAATCCTGCCTCCCCAAGCATATCAATTACCCTGTCAAAGTAGCGTCCGTCCTTTAGAAAAATGACGGTGTCACAGGCGCTGGCTGTGCGCTTGACTTTTTCCAGATCATAACACGCTGGCACGATAGCTACGGTTTCGTCGCCTTCTGCCAGGCTTATCCCTGCTTTGGCGGCAATTGCAAACATGGACGTCACACCGGGCACGATTTCAATTTCGATGTCCTTATGCGTCCTTTTCAATTCGCGCTGGATATATATCCAGGTACTATAGAGCGCCGGGTCTCCGACTGTAAGATATATGACTTTTTTGCCGGTTCTGACTGCACTTGCAATTTCATCAGTATTTCTCTTCCAGTAATCCCTGAGTGATTCCCTATTCTTGACCATTGGAAAAACAAGGCTAACTGTCTTGGCAAACTGGCCAATATATTTTTCAACGACAGAAAGCGCGATGCTGGATTTGCCCTCTCTTGCAGTGGGTGCAAATATCATATCTGCGCTTTTTATAAGATCTGCAGCCCGCACTGTGAGAAGGTCTGGGTCTCCTGGGCCGCATCCAATACAGAAAAGCTTCATGGGTTACAGCACAATCACAGAGCAATTTAAATTTACTATGGATAGAGTTGATCGCCAGTGTAGCGGTCGATGATCCTTATGGCCTTAGTCGGGCAGGTGGCTGCAGCAGCATGTATACTTTCGTAGTCGGCGCATGTTTCGCACTCGACTTTTGCCTTCGGATTGACCATTTTATTTTTTTCCACCACAAAGACTTTTGGTGCAAGAACTTCACAGCTGCCAAACGCCATACATAGCGAAGGCTCGACAATTATGTGGAATCTGCCCTTTGGCGTATCAAGTAAGTATGGCCCATTGAAAACATCTGCCATCACACTTTCGGTTGCCATTTTCCCTCTCTTGGGATTTGTGTGCGCTGATGCTTGTTTCGGCTCCCTCTCTTGTGAGTTATCAAACTCGGTCTTGTCATATTGCGCCCTCTTTGTCTCATCTGACAGAACTTCAAACGCAGTGTTTATCTTTTTTATCATTTCTTCAGCATAGACTGAGTTGCTCCTATCCGGATGATATTTTCGGGCAAGCCGCCTATAGGCGTACTTGATCTGCTTGTAGCTGGCCTTCTCCGAAACGCCAAGAACTGCATAGTAGTCTTTGCCGTCTGTCAAGAATGGACAATTGTGAGTCAACTCAATTATTATATCTTATTCTAAAATATTGCCGGACAGCAGAGAGATTCTTGAAGGATTTTGTACTGCTCAATTAATAGACATACATAATCATGGTGATAGGAGATTACAAAAGGAATATTACAAGATAACAAAAATTAATTGGTCTAGATATTGTGGATACATATGCGTAGTTGGTCAAAGCCTAAGGTGCAGAATGGCATCTGTCATTTGATTTTGGCCCCCCCCAAGACTAGGAAATAGTCAAGGTTATTCACCGTACCATATTGAATGAGAAAGGAAACCGTATTGACTCAATTTGTGCTGAAGTGTATCTGCAATTCTTCTATCTAATTTGATATCGCTAGTGATATCTTAATATATTTTTACGAATTCATTTTTGCTTGCCTAAAAAGAACAAGCTTAAGAATAAGTGGTTAGATAATGCTAACGGTTATGGCAAAAGTCAAAAGCAAACAAAAGAAGAGAAAGCAAGCAAATCTATCAAAGGTAAGGAAGAAGGGCACCATGAAGAGAAAAGCTACGGCCAAGGTTCGTAAGGGCGGCAAGAAGAAGGCGGTCAGGAGAAAAGCAGCACCTCGGCCAAGGGCCACACGTGTTAAAACAGTACCTAGTCCTGCGGCATTCACCGAGATTGCATCTGAAGAAGTGACATCGTCTACACCCGGACTAGGGGAACAGGAGATGATAGGATCAACAGGATCAACTGGGGTTAACAAAAGCGAGTTCACATCAACTGATGGCAATAGCGACACAAACTCCATATAACAAATATTCATAAAGTGCCTCTATATGCAAGGGCGAGTTTTTTGGTTGACCTTCAATATGGAATCTCTTTACTTTTTAAATGTCCCATTTTCCTAACAGGCGGGATACGCTATAGGCAGGTTCGACTCCTCAATAGATATTTTTGACACAATTATGGCACTCAAAAAGTCAGATGTGCATATCTCAAATGCAATATCTAGTCTAGAGCCCGGGAAGCAGAAAAATTGATCTACTTAACAGATCAAGTTGGTAATCACAGCCAATGCAGTTTGCCTATATGTAACACATGCAGCATAACAACTGCAGACAAGAACCTATGATAATCTGCCATTGCATTTAATTTTCTGTAGATGAATTGTAATAGATAAAACTAGTTTGTCATATATAAAATCTTTATAAGCCTTATTCGTTTATGCCCACTATGATTCTGACTGTTTATGTTGTTGCCATTGCATTACTTGCCACTGCTGTCTTCGTTATTGTTGGCTATGGAATCAACAATGGTATGGCGGCAGCCTCGATAACTACTCAGCAGCAGTCATCTACGGTGAGCGAGCAGCATTCAGGCGATAGTGGCAGCACAGTAATCCAGCAGTCGTCTGGCCAGTCCCAGTCGAGCTCTACTACTAGTAGCTCAGTTACAACTAGCGAAAGCAGTAGCGGTGAAGGTGTCTCTTCTTCAAGCAGAATAGTAAGCAGGACAGGCACCGATAATCTTCAAATAGATAGGCAATCATCAGGTAAGATTGCAAGCTCTGCTCTCAACCTCACAAGTGGTGAAGTGGAAGCCGTCCTCTTTGGCGACTGGTCTTTGAATGATACGTCTGGATTTGTCGCCAATTTTATCTACAAACCCTCAAACGGTACTGCCCCTCTAGAATATAAAATGAGCGGGCTTGAGCTGCATTCCATTAATCAGATAAATGACAATCTAGTGCTGGGAGGTACAATAGATGTTGCCTCAAACAGCACAGCTGTACTGCAAGATGCCCCTGTCACGACAATGATCCAAAACGGTATACTGGCTGTAGGATTTGGAAACGCGACTGAGGCTAGTGATCTTTTCGGAGGAATTCCAATAATTGGATTTGAACAATAGGGGACAGGCAAAGTTACATTTAGGGGTTAAGTCTGGGCCTAACATCTATGAATTCAGATCTTAAAGCTGGGTTCACTAGGCTGCTCAGGTCATTTGATGATAACCCTGACGATGTTGTCCCAATAACAAGAGCATTTGGACTTGCAACT
>JALYGW010000119.1 GCA_030776915.1 Thermoproteota archaeon | reverse complement strand
GTATGTGTATGTGAATTTAAGAGACACACAGACAGAAACAGACAGACGCACCCATGCACGCACAAACAAACACATCACTGATGATGAAGATTATGAGATCCTGAGGCATCCACACTGTATTGTTATTATTAGAAATTTTTTCTTGCTCCTGCGGTATGCTGGAGCCGCATGCAGATACAACAACCTGTACCTTGACCGCTCAAGCATAAAACTGACGTCGTCTAGGGGTCCTCATTTATAGACGGCTCACCTATCTAGACACAAACAAGAACTTAATATTGAGCGTAGCTATTTATGCCTCTGTGAAGCTAGCGGCACTTTATTCCGGTGGCAAGGACAGCACGTTTGCAATATGCTGTGCACAGGAAATGGGTCATCGGGTTGCGTGCCTAATCACAATGCATCCTATAGCAGACGACAGTGCTCTCTTCCATTATCCGAACAGCTGGGTCACGGAATATCTTGCAGATGCAATGCAGATTCCTCTAGTGGGATTTCAGGTGAACTACCATTCAAAGGAGGATGAGGTGAACGCACTTGAAGAAGCAATAGTACAGGTCAAGTCGCTTTATAGGATTGAGGGCATAGTTCATGGTGGCATTTCAAGCAACTACCAAAAGCAAGCATTTGAGCAAGTATGTATGCGTCAGGGAATTGCAGTAGTCGCACCACTGTGGAACTCTGATCCAGAAAGATATATCACCGAACTTGTCAACAGGGGCTTTCACATTATAATTGCGGGAGTATCAACAATGGGGCTCGACAAGAAATGGCTTGGCAGGGAGCTTGACAAGGAATCGATCGCCAAGCTGGTGTCTATAAGCAAAAAGTGTGGCTTTAATCTCACATTTGAGGGTGGTGAAGCTGAAACACTTGTCATCGACTGTCCGTTATATTGTAAAAAGCTTCAAATCAATGCGGCTGCCACCTACTGGGACGGACAGAGGGGAATATTTGAAATACGGGATGTGGTATTAGTAGAAAAGAAATAATGCATGTTTGATAACCTGCGCGAAGGCCTTCGCGGAGCTCTGAAGAGAATAGTAGGAGCATCTGATATCAACGAGGAACTGATCGACTCGATCTGCAAGGATGTTCAGCGTTCACTGCTCCAGTCCGATGTCAACGTCAGACTTGTGTTGTCTATTACGCAGAACCTCAAACAAAGAGCACTAGGCGAGCAACCTCCAAAGGGGCTTTCAAGGAAGGATCACATTGTTACAATATTGTACGGGGAGCTTGCCAAGCTATTGGGCTATTCAGGTGATGTCATCAAGACGATTGACAAGGCTCAGGAAGATGACACCTCTCTAGCAATGTCATTCTTCAAGGCTGGCAAGCAAAATGTGGTCCTTATGCTCGGTATCCAAGGAAGCGGCAAGACTACTGTGACTGCCAAAATGGCAAGGTGGCTCACAAAGCATGGCTATAGAGTCGGAGTCATTGGTGCAGACACTTGGCGTCCTGGCGCGCTGACTCAGTTGAAGATGAATTGCAGCAAAATAAATGTTGAAGTCTTTGGAGAGGAGCAGAATAATAACGCTGTGTCAATAGCCAGAAACGGACTTGATTATTTCAAGGATCAGAACCTTGACGTTATAATCGTTGATACTGCCGGAAGGCACAAAGAGGAAGAAGGTCTTCTGCAGGAAATGAGTGAGATGTATAAAGCAGTGACGCCGGACTTAGTCCTGCTAGTTATTGACTCAACTATAGGCCAAGGGGCCTTTAAACAGGCAGAGGCTTTCCATAAGGCTGCTTCAGTTGGAGGCATTGTCATTACAAAACTTGACGGTACCGCCAAAGGCGGGGGTGCTCTTGCAGCATCGGCTGCCACGGGCGCAAAGGTGATGTTCATAGGCACTGGCGAGCGCATAGATGACCTTGAGCAGTTCTCGCCGACCCGGTTTGTAGGAAGGCTGCTTGGTATGGGAGATATTAAAGCGTTGCTAGAGATGGCTAGGGGCCTAGAGCTTCAGGCAGATGAGAACCAAGTAAAGCGGCTGATGAGCGGCAAGATGACTATTGAGGACTTTTATGCTCAGATGGAATCAGCAAGCAAAATGGGCTTTAGGAACATCATAGAGAATCTGGGAATTTCAGGCATGGTCAAGGAAGATAAGCTAGACGAAATGGAGATGAGGATGGAAAAGTGGCGCTTTATCATCCAGTCAATGACAAAGCAAGAAAGGAAAGATCCAGACATTATCAATGAGTCAAGGAGAAAACGGATAGCAAGAGGTTCCGGCCTGTCTGAAGGTGAAATCAAGGAAATGATCAAGCAGTACACCACCTCCAAGACCTTCATGAAGCACAATAAGGGTAGAGGAATGGGAGGATTTTTTAGAAAACTTGGTCTCGGGTAATGCCCAGGGAAACATTGCTAAAGCAGTACAGGCTCTGCAAGCGCTGTCTTGAAAGGCACATCAGTACAGGCAAGTCTAGCAGGCCGTGCTATATCTGCCGAGGACTGATGGACAACCTTGATACCATAGCGAACAGCATATTGGCTGCCGTCAAGGGCTTTGAATTTGACACTTTCCTTATTGGCGCCACGCTATCGACTCAGTTATACGAGAGAGAAGACACAATGAGGGCTCGGCTGAAAATAAGGGGAAGAGAGAGTATCAAGCACTATCTGACTAGGGAGCTTGGGATGCGGCTCACCAGGCTGACACGAAAACAGGTGGAATATGGAAAGCCGGACATCACTATTACTCTGACTATAGATAAGGAGAACAATGTAACTGTGGCAGTCATATCCAGACCGCTTGCACTTGCGGGAGTTTACATCAAAAAGTCAAGAGGGCTGCCGCAAAAACAGGACAGGTGCGCTATTTGTGTAGGTAAGGGCTGCAATTCTTGCAACTATTCTGGATTATCCGGATATGACAGTGTTGAAGGCATCATTGCAAATGAGCTAGTACAGATTACTAGGGGCCAGACACCAAAATTCACATGGATGGGAAGCGAAGATCAGAGCAGCCTGGTTCTTGGAAGCGGCCGACCATTTTACGTACGTATCTTTAATCCAAAGAAGAGGAAGCTTAAAAATAAAACGATCAAAGGCAAGGGCATCAAAGCAATGTTGAATGTGATTAACGATATACCTGTAATCCAACCACGCTTTACAGTCAAGACCGAAATCCACATAAGATGCGAAAATACTCTGACGAAAAAAATTCTAAAAAAGCTCAATTCTCTCTCTGGCTCTAAAGTGAGCTTTGAGAACAAGTCAAAAATAGGTATAAAAAGCATCCATTCTGTAAACGTTCGGCAACTTGACAGCAACCAGTTTACTCTTACTATTGTCGCAGACGGCGGGCTGATGATCAAGCAACTTGTAGGTGGCGAAGAATATATGAAGCCTAACATTTCAGAAATTCTTGAAATGAAGTGCGAATGCCTTATGTTTGACATATTGGACGTCCAACTTCAGTAACGTTTTTCTTTCGGCGGGCTCAATTGCTGATATCAGCAAGAGATGAACACTTTTGACCCGCTCTACAAGATTCACAACGCCTACAGAGTCGGCCAGATACCGCAAAAAGTTTATGATCTTATAATGAAAAGGTTTCCGCTGGTCATAGAGGGTATTAAGCGAGTCGAGGAAGCATCTGGTTTGAATTATCCTTATTATTATGCAGAGCCAAGCCTTGTGATCTCTATCTCTGCCGTTGAGTTTACTGAGATGGGAATACTGTTTGCAAGGACGATACCCGTGGTAGACGCATACAAGCGGTTACATGTGGTTGTGCAGATAACCGCGCCTCTTATTTGCTATGGTCTCAAGGGCACGATACATGCTATTCTGGCACATGAGTTCATGCACTACTTGGAGCTCATAAACAGAATACTCAAGATGAAGGTGATATCTGATGATGTGTCCAGTACACTTTTTGAAGGGACTTATGCTGACACTACTAGACTCGTTGAAGAACGAGCGGTCTTCAAATCCGACCCCACTCTAATAATACACATTACCACCCGATTCCCGGAGGGCTTTAGAGATCTGAAGCTGGAGGAGAAGGTCATCAAAATGTGGATGAACAAAGGCCTCCCAACTTCAAAGGTGTCATTAGACGCCAATATTATAAAAATCCCAATAGAGGCTATGGCGTGCCTGAAGGTCGAGCAGGGTGTCAAAGACAAAATTACTGAATTTGAAAACATAAAGCTCAAAAAGAAAAAAACCAGCTATGTCTAGCATTTCCCAACAGGAACTCAAAGTTATTAGAAAATGCATTTGCAAAGTTACAAGGGGCCGTAGGATGATTGCTGCATGCCTATATGGGTCAAGGGTTGCGGGCTACAATCGGCCTGACAGCGATATAGATCTGCTTATGGTTCTCGAGAATTATCCCTACGTGGTCAAATATACGTATTTTCGTGAATCCAGTACGAAAGTATCTGTGCTTGCAGTTGACCGCGAAGCACTATTGCGGGATGCCGAGGGTGCTTTCCTTAGCGAATTTGTAGTAGGCCGTTTGCTCCATATTTACGAACCTATTGCTAATGCGGAATTTCTTGCAATGATTGAGCAGACGTATAAGCGACGGGTTATCTTGGAGGAAGTACACGACATCTTGGAATCTACTGGCGCGCTCGGCACAGAAATAATCTTTCCGCTAGAATTTGTAGCATTTTCGAAGATAAAGCGCAGGATGTCTCTGTATGCAAGTGCGGCTTACAGCTACTACAAGACGTACACTACTTCCAAGCGCAATATAGAGTTTGCACTTGAGGGCTATCATAGGGCAATAGCAGATATTGTTGCACAAGATAGCGAAATTTTTGCCGCAAGGCAGGATGGTCTTTTACAGATATCTGACAAGCGCATATTTGTAGAAAAAAGACAGACCCTTCCAAAACTTACAAAAAGGCTTCGAGAGTTCAACTCATATCTTGTGCACACTTATGCTGGAAGAAAAATCATGCACTTTGCTGTCAGTGAAGCCGAATCCAAAATCCTACGTCGCGTAAGGGTGATGATGAAACCCCCTGATTTTATGTTATGCCCAAGGAAGGCATACTGGAGACTACCCGAAGGCAGATTAATAGTTGATGGCAGAAATTGGCTTGACGAGCTAGCCATACATCTTGGCAATTACTCTATTTCAAAAAGGAGGCGGCTCGGAAACAAGAACAGCAGAACCACAATGTATGTGCTAAAGCATGGCTCAGACGAATACAAAATCGCAGTCAAAGAGCTTGCAAGATCAAAAGCACTAAAGTGGGCAATGGTAGGTCTGTGGAGTGAGCCGGTAAGGAGGTATAGGATGGATCCGCTCTTCCGGCTCGGCTCGGAATACAAGGCAATCCGGTATATGCGTAGCCTTGGTCTGCGCACGCCCGTAATTGAGGCAGTAGTTCTCGATAAGAAACTGCTAGTGACACGATTTGTTGATGGGATAACATTAGCAGATGTAATAAGAGACTGCATGATAGGCAAAGGTAGTGTTAGTTTGATTAGCAAAGCTGGAGCAGAGATTGCAAAAATCCACGCCGCAGGGGCAACCTTTGGCAATATCAAACCTAAAAACATTATTGTCAGCGAAAATGACCTCTATTTTACAGATGTCGAGCAGTTTACCTTTGACGCAGGCGACCCAGCGTGGGATGTGGCGCAGTTTATTAGCTGGGGCTTGAAGAGCACTCGCAACAGCAAAATGGCATCTACAATAACAAAGGAATTTGTTGAAGGATATATGAGCGTTAGAGACCCAAGTAATATCTCACGCCTTGCTAAGAGCAAGCGATATATAGGATCGTTTTATCCTGTGCTTGTACCTTCTATTGTGCATACGATCAAAAAAGAAATAAATGCTATTGCTGGCTAGTGCTCTTTTTTACTTTTTGGCCTTCTTGGCACTTTCAGTGTGAGTGAACTCAGTAAAGCCACATTTGCCACAGGTAAACCTGTTCTTGTGCTCTGCCATGAACGTTCCCTTGCCGCAGCGGGGGCAATCGCGCTTGCTCCTTGTTACCTTGTCCCCCTGTACGTTATAGAACTTGTAGATGGCGACCTCGCCTTTGCCTGGAACCTTTTTGTCCACCATTTTACCTTCTAGCACCTGCAGTAGCACCAGTCTTCGAAGTAGCGGCCTCCTGTTTGGCTTTAAGCTTGGCAGCCTTTTCTTCATCAAGTATTTTCTTCCTTTCCTCTCTCGACAGTGTCCTCAGCAGCCTGTAGCGTGGTAGTTGCCTGGTAGCCTCATTTTCATCATCATAGACATATAATATGCCGTGAACATCTCTCATACCAGTTTGACATCTAAGGTTTATCGGAATAACCTGCTTTTTATTGACATTGAGCTGATTAGCTATTTTCTCGGCAGCCTCATTTCTATTGATATTTCCGGCCGCTCCTCTGAAAAGCACCTTTATCTCGCGCCTGTTTAACAGTGAGTTCCTACGATCCTCTAGCATTGCAACTTCCGGAGCAGACAAAGCAGACACAATGATAAGTATAGCTCATTTAAGTATTTGCTTAAGTCCGTACGAAAATCAAATATAGTCAGATTTTGAAGATAAATTGAATGAAGCCATTCTTTGAGGAATTTTGTGACAAGGTGATCACCCTTGACAAGTCGATCAGGTTTGCCGGCATTGCGGACGGAGACGGCCACCTTGTGGCAATAGCAGAACGGCAGGGCCTCAAACCACTGCTCAATCCTGAAGAACGGGCGCAATATGCAATCACCGCCGCCACTCGCCAATATACGCGGCTTAGGTGGGAGTACATGCTGGGCAAGATCAATTATGCCATGTCAAACTATGCCAAGCTCGTCAGGGCAACGATTCCTATTGCTGACGAGATTAGCCGACTCTATTATGTGCTCTTGCTATCATTTGACGTAGAGGCAGGGCGGAATGTACACGAGGTAATAACGGAAAAGATAATACCACTTGTCCGTAAGAACACGGACAAGTTCCTAAAGGATGCCTAGCTGGTCTTGAATGGGGCTTTTGGAAATACGATCTTGATAGGCTGTCGAAAGGCAGGATGCACCATCATAAGCTCACCCTTATTGAGTCTGACTATGTTAGCCTTTGTGCTTTCGTCTATCATCAAATAAGGTGGCGTCGACAGTTCCGACATGCCTAGTTTGGCAATTATGTGCATACCCGTATTTTCGTGCAATGCAGGGTCGACAGTGCTTTTGAACTGCTGAGCAGAGAACAGGATTGTGCCACGTGACCTGCCGGCGACTACAGTCCTCATTACCTGCTCTGCTACAGCCGATATATTGTGTGCAGACCGTGGGATGAACCTATTGATCTCGTCAACAAAAATCAAAATGTACTTTGGTCTTTTGCCGCTCTGCCTTGAAGAATACAGATCGTCAATGCTCTTCATTACGTCTCCCACTACGAACCCCTGTTCTTGTAGAGTTGGTATCATGGATATGTCAATGACAAAAACGTCGCTGCGTTTGATTTTTTTTATCTCTTTTCCAAGGTACCTGCTTGTTACTTTCTTGTCGATAAACATAGGCGACTTGCGGAACCTCTGGACGTGACTTAGGAAGCGAAGGAGTGTGGATTTGTGCGCCACTACCTCCTGAGGGTAGCCTCTGAATTCAAGCAGATCACTCCACGTGCTTACCTGCTTGTTGCTGCTGAGCAACGGCCACGCCTCATAGATGTAGTTCAGTATCGATGAAATGTTATAGCTATCGTCGTTGATCCCAAACAGCAGATCTAATCTGTCATATACATCCTCAAGTCCAAACGAATATGTCTTCGAGTTGCTAGGCACAACAGCAGAGTTCGGCCTCCCATCTCTTCCCCTAGGCAAAAAGTATGTGACATTTTCAAACGGCGTGATATCTAGGTCAAGTAAGTCGAACAGCTTCTTTGTCTTTTTGTTGGTCTTCTTGCTTTGGTCGATGTGAAGCAGATCTTCTTCCTTTGTGTTAAAAATTATTATTGCTACATCCTCCTGGATGTCTTTCACAAGTCTCTGATAAGCGGATTGAAGCAGAAAAAACAGATACGATGTTTTTAAGTTGCCGGAAATGCCAGCCGCATTTACGTGTGCTGTGTCAGGTCCAAGCAGGTATGAAATGTCAAGTGATACTGGCACTTGGAGACCATTTGTCATTTCTATTATTCCTGCAGGTATAGGAGTTTGCATCTCGGGTATTCCAAGGGCAAATATCACCTCCTTTTGAGTGGCAAACCTGACAGGTTTGGCTTCTCCAACAGGCATCTGTATAGCGATAGTCTTTACCGAGTCGCTTTCTATGCCAGTA
>JALYGW010000118.1 GCA_030776915.1 Thermoproteota archaeon | reverse complement strand
GAGCTAGCAATTTGTCTGCGTATCCCTGCTTTGCATATTGATTAGCCTGCAGCGCCATCTCCAGCTTGTCTATCCTATGTACAAATCTCGCAACTTCGGTCCTATTATGCAGATATTCAAGCCAGATCTCTTCATACTCTTCTCTTACCTCTTTGGGAAGACCAGATAGTATGAATTTCATTGCCTTTTTCTCCTTGGCTAATTTTTGCTGAGCAGTTACATTGCCGGGCATGTAGTCGCCCACTATTGCCTCTGCAAGATCGTGCATAAGGACCATCTTAATTACTTTATGCGTATCAAGGCCCAGCATGTCTGACAAAAGCATCGCCATGGTTGCCATTGAATATGTATGATCTGCAACTGACTCTGCATCTTCAACTTGGACCTTTGAGACCCAGCCTGCGCGCTTGATAGATTTAAGCTCCAAAACAGAATGAAAAAAAAGAGACAGGTCATCTACTACTACCATTTACTCGTGTCGCCTTCAAGAAGGCCTGAGCCATGGTGTATCCTGTCTATATGCTTTGAAAGCTCTTCTTTGCTGTCGAACTTTGATGCGCAGTAGGGGCAACTGACACTATCCTTTTCACTGGCCATACTAACGCATGAGAATGCGATACCTAACTTTAAAGCTAATTGTCTTGAGCTGACTCACTGCCGCTGATTGAGGTATTATTAGATACCATCAGCGCCACATTGTCATCAACCGCCTGCGGCAACAGGTCGACAAAATATGCAAGCACTGTTGTCGTCACCGCCATCAACAAAGTAATGGCCAATATTATCAATACATTATAAATTTGGCCCACAGGCTATAACTTGGCACTTAAGCTTTAGCTATTTTAATGTTAGTCTTTTATTGCAATTGCTGTCATAATAGTGACAAATTACTTTCTCCAAGGGAGGTCTTGCATGCCCAGCCTCTTGTTGACAAGCCGAGCTGTCACAAAGAGAAGATCAGATAGCCTGTTAAGGTAGACTATTATTGCAGGGTTTAGGGGCTGGCTCTTTGAGAGTGATACGACAGCTCTCTCTGCCCGGCGTGCAACTCCCCGACTAAGATGCAAAAGTGATGCTTCTATGCTTCCTCCAGGCAGGATAAAAAATGTGATCGGTTCAAGCTCCGACTCGATCCTGTCGATGATTGGCTCTAGCGCAGACGCCATTTTTTCGCTAGTGCGAGGCGTCCTGCTATTGGCCTGTGGCCAAGAAGGGTCGGCAAGATCTGAGCCGAGAACAAAAAGGTCATGCTGCACTTGCTCTAAGATACCTGCTACATCCAAAAGTAGATCCTGTCTTGAGCGCAGAAATGAAATTGCAAGACCAATACTAGAATTCAGCTCGTCAACTTCCCCATAAGCAGTTATGCGCGGATCAGCCTTGTTAACATGCTTGCCACCGATAAGCCTAGTTTTACCCTTGTCGCCTGTCTTGGTGTAGATCTTCACTATCCTTTACAGCAAAGAGTAGACAGTTTAAGAATATATCTGTTGGAAAAACAGGAACCATTGAATTAAAATAGTGCCTCCAAAAATTTTATGTGTTCATGAAAAGGATAGCTGTAGTGGATGACGAACCTGACATTACGAATGTTCTTAAAAAGGCCCTTGAGCGCCATGGCTTCACAGTCGATACCTTCAATGATCCGCAGGCCGCCCTTGCAAGCTTCCAACCCATGTATTATGACCTTATGATAATTGATATCCGAATGCCTAGGATAAACGGCTTTGACCTGTACAGACAGTTGAAGAAAAGGGACACAGGCGTTAAGGTCTGCTTTCTGACCGCGTTTCAAATCTATTATGAAGAGTTCAGAAAGATGTTTCCCACAATAGATGTCAAGGCGTTTATCAGAAAGCCTGTCAGCATCTCAAACCTAGTTAATCAGATAAATGCAGCTATCGTGTCGAAATAGTATTAGTAGAGTCGTAGCGCTCCTTAAGGTATTTTACAAGTTTTATTGCATCCATTTCCTTGAGGCTCTTTCTATTTGACCTAATATAGCTGCCAAAAGAGTTGATCTCGCTTTCAAGCACAGGATACCTGTTCTTTGCTTCCTCGAGAATGTACGTATATTTTCGGTGGGGAAAGTAAATCTCTTTTGCCAGTTTGACAAGCATGCTTTTTGCCTTTTCGCTGATGACTTCTTTTTTGTGTGCAAGGTAGAGGTTATACCGTATGTCTATCATAGCCTCAGATTGTAGCTGGTAGTCACCCTCCTCTGAGGCAAATGTGACTGCCACTTCGTCGTCTGCATTAAGCTTACCCATCTTGTAGAGTTGAAATATCTTGCCAATTCCCACTATGCCAAACTTTTCAAGCTCGACTGCCCTCAATGCGCCTAGGCTTGCTGCACCGGCTAACAGCACACCATTCTTTCTTGCCAGATGGTACACTTCAATCGGAGTGGGGGGATAGTCCTGCAGGAACACACCATCGATAAACCCAACCGTCATCTCTACTGCAGCAAAATCTGCAGCCAGCCGCAAAAAGTCTCCTTTTCTTGCAGGTGGCCTGTAGTCTGCGTCAAAGATTTTCCTTGCCTTTTCATGGCTCAGCGATGGCCCTAGAAATATTATCGGCTTGTCCATTGCTTAAAACACGCCCTTGCTCGCATGCCCATAACTGACTTTGTTATCTTGAAAGTCTCGAGGCCTGGCACTATTGCCCTGACTACTGGAATTCCAATATCCGGATTTGTTAGGTTGACGATTATTACCTGATTCAATCCTACACTCTTTAGGCGTAAGAGGATCAAATTGATATCGTCGAGAATATCTTCGTTAAAGAATGTCTGTACTTCTGGGAATTTGATCTTTTTTGTTGAGGGCATAAACTGCCAAGCGCGTCTATCATCGGTGTTCTCATCGCTATACTTGATCTTCCGCAGATCATCTCTTGCGCCCTGAATGTTTGCAGCCCTTGTTTGTGATACTTCAGTGATTGCGCGTAGGAGAGCTATCCTCGCATCAGGATGTGTCCCATGTCCCTCTGCAAGATAGCCGTATTCGTGGCTGATCCATTCTACACTGCTTGCATTAAAGGTCGGAATGCCAATGTCGGAGGTAATATCCTTTACCATAAGCGAAATGCCTGCCTGTTTGAACCTTTTGACCAAGTTCTTGACAGGCCCAAAGTCAATTTCTGAAATGTCGACATCAGGGAATATGCTTGGGTCATCTACAAATTTGTCGGCTAAAATAGGGGACACTGAAAATGCCACAGCATTTAGGGAATGTACAATTGTGCGCAAGATGTGGAACGGGATAGCGCTTGCCCGTAGGTCTGCCAGGCTCATTGCATCTCGCTCTATTACCTCGCATAGGGCATGACAGACTGCCTCTTCCATTACATTGCCAGATGCAAGTCCATTTGTATGAAAGTATGCAAACGGATTGACAGCAGGAGGAGGAGGCGTGTATCGAAACAATGCAATAGATGCAGGCACCATTATTTCCTCGCCATTCGCAAGGTCATAGCCAGGTAGCCAGTCCATTGTCATGTCGGTGCGGTACAGAAACCTTACTGGTTCTACTATCTTGTCAGGATGCAATACCTTATAGGTCTGAGACAGCTCAGAATAGCTTGACCGGACAAATTTGCCCCGCCAGCCTGACGGCAGTGAAGAGTAGCGTTCAATACTTTCCATTAGTGCGCTTGTCATTGCGTGCTCCTTTGTTGGGCCCTTGCCGCTGTAGACCCAGATATAGTCCTCAGTGCCAGGTACTACCGCAGAATAATTTGGGATACGCAGGACATCCATGTCAGTAATGTCGGCAAGTCTGGTGACGCCTATCTTTTTTGATATGGGCATCACCTTCTTCAAAGTCTCTTGGGCTGGCTTAATTCTTGACGTGCCGTTGACTGTCCACTTTTTCCTTCTTTGCAGCTGCACTACACTTAGAGGACCTTGCTGAAGTTCATATCAAGCTTTCTAGACCATGACACCCTTAGTCCTACATGAGTGAATCAAAAATTTATAGAGATTCTTCTATAATCAAAGGCAAATACTTCCGGGTAAGAACCGTAAACCAAAACATCCTAAACAGCATTTAAATTCAATTATTTCCTTGCTGCGAAATACTCAACTTATTTATTCAGGCACCCAAGTTCAGGCTACAGCAAAAGTAGTTATTACGGAGGTCGAGATGTTTATGTCGCCTTCTTCTTTTGAAAGTTTTGTAACTCACTGTGCTGGCACCGAAGGCAGACCCTAGGCTCAACCTCTGTTAGGTAATTGACATAGAAACATTTTACGCATTGCAGCCGTGTCATCCTGCCTAGCAGCTTCAGCTCGTTGCTATCCTGCCTCACAACCTTTCTTGCAATTAGGATTTCAATCACAGAGGTCATGATGTTTGATAACTGGTCAGGATTGGAGTTTCTGTATCGTAGATAAAGGACCACCATTTCCTGTGGCAGGAATTCTCTTCTAAATGAGGTCTTGCCAGCGTTTGATTGCCTAAACAGGTGGTCACGCAGGTACCACTCTAGCTCCCTGACTGCAGGATCAGCTGACACGCTACATGCTACAAAAACAATACAAAAATATGATATTTAAGAGAATAGTCATAGTACCTATCTTTTTTTGAGTTAGGTAGATCGTCTTCTCCAAGCGACCTTGAGAAGATGTGTAGGATTTTTTACAGCCACCTACAACATGGCTTTTGTTGACAGGCATGCAAGATCTGCATATACTCGTAGCTGGTAGTGGTGATAGTATTGCAAATGGGAGTTAGAGCCAGTTGAATAAGAGAAGGTAAAGGCGTGAAAGATGTATCCAAAATTTGATCTTAGAAATGCCGTGCATCAGAGTTTGAACTGAAGTACAGATAGGTCTTTTTTGCACCAAGTTGGCGCTAAAAAGAAGATAGCATCACTTCTATATTAACTGGCAGATTCTTATTGCTCAATTGACAATTAAATACTTGCGGCTCATATACCTGAACTGTAGATGTCAAGCAAGAGGAAAGGTCGCCATCGGGAGCATGGCGCTGAGGGTGACGACTTGGTAGAGCCAAAAAAGGTAACGGGCAAGGAGCTGAATGAAATTGAAGAGCTAAGCGCCCGGCTTACAACTCTTGTAGAGATGCTGGATGAAAAAGGCATACTCGATATGAAAGAGTACAGAAGGATGGTCGCCATGCGTCTTCACGAGATATCTAAGGCCGGTGCCTTCGAAGAGCTAGATGAGGAGCTATGACGAAAGTCTTTTCATTTAGGCAGCCTTTTTTGGACTTTTATTCTGGCCCGGCAAAGGACATAGATAATGACAACAATAATAGGTTCTACGATCGAAATCGTGGTAGAAAAAACTACTTTATGAAAAGCAAATCAATCATAACTAGCCGGTGCTGATACTATGAAGCCACATAATGGCTAGTTCTTAATTTTCTCTAGCATATTCCGTCAGGAATGGCTTTGCCACAACTATTTTGAAGATATTCATTCATTGATATGTGAATCGGTATCCCATCTGCATTACTGAGATCAACAGCATGGTTGAGGATATTGTTAGAGGATATCGTATTATTGAAGCTGCTTACATCTAAGAACATGCCAATATTGCCATTTCCAATTAAATTGTTAGTGCCTATTATGAAGTTATTAGAACCCATAAGCACAATTCCTTCATCAGTATTTTGTGATACCTGATTACTTACGATCAAAGCGTCCTTGCTTGATTGAGATGCTATGCCGATTGTATTTTCTTCAATAAAGCTTCTATAGATTGTAATTTTATCGGAGGCTTTTAATGACAGACCTATATTGTTATCTGTTAATTTAAGACCTAATACATAACCTCTTTCACTCCCTGCAAATTCAATCGCCTTATCAAAACCCGTGATAGCACCAGGTCCGTTGATTGTAATATTCTTTTGACCAGGAACCAGTATCCCGATCTCTTCTATTTTGGGAATACTTAATGTGTCTGTATTATTAGCCAAAGATAATCTATGATTATTGAGATTTATGGTTATTCCATCTGTGCCTACAATCATCCCAACTCCTGGACATTCAATGTCTTTTAACAGTATAACATCTTTAGTTATTACCTGACCGCAAGATGCAATAGTTGTAGGATTATTTTTAGAATTTCCAAAAATATTTGGATTGGCCTCGGCAGTAACCTCATTATTCTTCTTATGTTCTTCTCCCCCGCGTGTATCGCGACTATTAGCATTAGCATTAGCTTTGTTGTTATTGTTGTTGTCGTTGTTATTTGTAATACTATTGGCAGTAGCTGTGGTATACGTAGCATTAGCATTAGCTTTGTTCTCTTTGCTATTTGTAAGAGGGATGACCCGATGCTCTATAGGATTCATAATGCCGAGTCCAAAATGAGCTTTACCATTAGTATCTGTGCTAGCAACTAATTGGTTATCATCCTGCAAGCTTGCTTCTTGTGGTATCGGTGTTTCTTCCTGTTGTCCCATAGTAATTAGCATCATTAATGTGGATGATAATGCAACTAATGCTGCTAATATTACCGCAAGCATAGGCGTTCTATGCCTGACCAGCCGTTGCATGCTCCCCAAAAAACTATGCCTTTAGCAGGATATATGAAATGGGTATTTCCGTTCCTACGATATTTCTTTCATAAAATTAAGGATACCTTTTATACGCACAAGTGACTAACAGATGAAATTAGAAATGATAAACAATGAGGTCTTATAATGATTTCATTCTTGTATATAGATCATAAGCTAAATTATATTGCTACTTTCCTGAGCAGAAAATTTTTTGCATGCTTACAGGGGGTATTGATGACCTCAAGTCTTAATTGAGTGATCGGGCTTGGCAGGTATCTGAAATTGCCCAAAAGATTTTTGTTCAATTTCTAACACTTATGAGAAATAGAGTCAAAAGCCATATTCGCATTTTTCTTGATAGAGATATAACTACTACTTATCCCATTCCCTTTATCTCAAACTCTCTCCAGATCCTTATTCTTTCTTTTTATCGCTTCGATCTTCTCACTTTTTCTGCATGTTGTGCCACATAGGAATGCTGGATCTATAGTCAATGAACCAATTGTTAGTTGCAGTATCTGGTGACAACAGATCCCTGATACGTTGGTATACACGCAATAGAGCAATTCCTTTGCCTGTAGTTCTATAGATTGCAGTTCCTTTACTCCTCTCTTGAATTTCCATCCTGATATAATCATTCTCTATTAACATAGAAAGATACCTTTTGAATTGATTACTGGAAAGACCTGATACGAGTAATATTCTTCTCCTAGTTGCCCCACCGTTTGCGGCATCAAGAATGGATGTGATAATATCAATCCTATCACGATTAGAAGTACTTTTTGAAACGCTAACATTATTGGCCATGGATTTTCTCTACTTCCGAACGACAATCCCTAGCACAATGATAACTGCCATACTGTTAAAGATTCGAATATTTTGTCAATTTTCCTTTATACTACGCTTCCTAGCATTCTTCAAATACATAGGGATCTTTATTTCTACAATATCATACAGAGGAACATTCAGATATCTGTCCTAGAAACATATTCGAAATTACTGGCAAAAAGTCAGGGTACGGCATTACCCATTCTATAAATAGTTTATTACAAGTTTCCCTCTCAATGGAGCCCAAATCCATAGCGTTCTACACTGCAGTAGCTGTGAGCATACTTGCAGTGCTAAGTGCAACAACATTTCCTATGATGGCGCAGGCACAAGGAGCAGACACACAAGAACTCCGAGAACAGTCATCACAGGAAGACAATGAAGCTCAGGAATCAAGTGAAGCTCAGGAATCAAGTGAAGACATGACAGATGGAACCGAAGAAGAAGGGAGTGATTCAGCTAACGGCAATGATAATGGTGCTGCGAGTCAACGCCTAGGTCTACAACCAAACAGTGGAATAGCATCATGCGGACAGGTCGTAACGGAAGACGTGACATTAACATCAGATCTTAATTGTAGTAACGGAGATGGACTTATTGTAGGCGCAAGCGATATAACCATCAACTTGAATGGCTATTCAATAAGTTCTGGCGATGGGACCGGTTCAGCAGATCCAACAACGGATTATGATGGCACTAGCGGAATACTGGTTGCAGGCTGGGACAATGTTGCCATTTCGGGTCTTGGAGAAATATCGGGTTTTAGCAGAGGAGTCACATTCCAAGGAAGCTCAGGAGGACAGCTTACAGATGTGCAATTGGCAAACAACGACATAGGTGCAGTAATGGCTAGATCACTAGGAACCGAAATCAGTAGAAATACTTTCACCAATAACGGAATAGCAGTAGTATCAGACGGAAGTAACGGAGGAGTTACGGCGTTTAATCAGATAGTTGCGAACCTGGAAGAAGGGATTCTCCTTCTAGGCAGCTCTGATAATGTCGTAGCTGCAAACAACATGTATGGCAACGGAGCTAACGGCATATACCTAGATCCAATGAGTCGGGGCAACAACATAGACTACAACACGGTATTCGGCCACGAGACAGCTGATCTGAACAATGCCGATGGAATGCCTACAAATGTGAATCAAAACAGCTTCGGAGACAATAATAACTGTGGAAGTAGCCTTCCAGGCGGACTCTGCAGATAATGCCTGACCACACAAGAACAAATTAAGTCTACAAGAACCTCACTTTTTTATTTTTTATATTATATCTATTTGGGATAGACTTGATGTGCTGTTATTAATGGTGTTCTTGCTCTTACGGGTTGCAATCCCATAAAGCACTATATATAGTATCACACACTTGGGCAATTTGTATGCTGACAAGCAAGGTCTTTTACATAGCTATTGCAGCAGGAATAGTATTCATTGCCATTGGCATAGCGTCAAGTATCTATTCCAATGTGCCAGTAGATGTCCCACTTGATAACACTATCAGGCCTGGAACAGCGGATGTAATTACTCCGGATATGAACGTAGAGAGCACTGCAAACATTTCGGTGAGCGGCGCTACATTCCATATCGAGATCAAAGATCCGGATGGTCAAGTGATTGAGTCAAGAAGTGGCAATTCCTCCTTCAGTTACGATCTGACTGCGCAAAAGGCCGGCCAACACAGAATAACGATCAGCAATACAGGCACTTCAGATCTTACAATTGACGGTCGCGCACAGACAAAGTCAAGCCCGCTCGGCCTGAGCGGCGCGCTTATGCTTGTAGTAACCGGCATAATAACAATAGGCATAGGGTTGCGCTTCAGGCGCCACTAGTGAAACTCAGCCTTTTTGTAAGAACCCAGTATCTTGATGTAAGATGTCTTTGGCTTTATTGATAAAAGTGCTTCATGCACAGCTTTGTTCTGGAGGTGACCTTCAAAATCTACATAAAAATTGTATTCCCAAGGTGTTTCCTTGGTTGGCCGCGATTCTATTTTAGTCAAATTTATCTTGCGTATTGCAAACTCGCCCAAGATACCAAAAAGCGCGCCAGGGACATGTCGGACTGAAAATATGATCGAGGTCTTGTGGTTGTGACCGACGCCGATATCATGCGGATCGCTTTTTCCACTCTTTTTCTTTTTTGGCGACAGCACAAAGAACCTAGTATAATTGTTCTTCCTGTCCTCTATACCTTCATCAAGTATCTCCATATCATACAATTCTGCCGCTCTCTTGCTCGCTATAGCAGCAGAATCTGCCATCTTGTTTTCCTTTATCATCTTCGCTGCCCCAGCTGTGTCGTAAGTCGGCACAGGCTTGAGCCCTTTATTTTGAAGATATGCTCTACATTGTGCAAGTGCTTGAGGGTGCGAATGCACATACCTGATCATTTTTGTCCCTCTGTTTGCAATAAGACAGTGTCTGACGCGTTGGTAAATCTCACCTACGACATTCATTTTAGTCTGGAGCAATAAGTCATAGATCTCATTGATGCTTCCCTCTATCGAGTTTTCCAAAGGTACTACAATATACTCTACTTTGCCAGTCTCTGCAGCATCAAATACGTCTTGAAATGACTTGAGCGGTATCAGTTTAACGTCGGGAAAATACTGTAAAGTAGCCATTTCGCCATAAGCTCCTCGCTCACCCTGAAAGGCAACCTTTGGTGCCATACTGTTATTGATATTATATTATTACATTACTAGTAGTAATACTAACACTCTCTCTACTTGCCTGCTTTGTGTATCAGATGGAATGTTTCCTTGCCATAGTCATGCGTCAGCTTGCGTTCTTCAAATGCACCACACTCAACGCATTTTATCGTATTTTCATTGGTGCGCACGGTATCTCCGCCGCACAGGAAGCACAAGGTATAAAGTACTCCATACTCTTTTTCTGCAAGCGTAAGGTGCACCGTCGAGTTGAGCAGACTGACGACTCTACCTCTTACGATGTCGCCTGTATGAAAGGTGGCACGCCTATCACCGCCCCTTCTATCCCTGTCTCCGCGGCCTCCAACCCTTGCTGATGCAATGGCAGAAAACCCTGCATCAGATCTCTTGTCATTTATGTATAGAATCTTGACAGAGACCATGCTGCTAAACAGCATATCGACATACCCGACAATGATATCTCCCACCTTTGGTAGCATCGGCGAGTTCTTTTGGTCAACCTTGACAATCCTGCGTTTTAGATCGTAAACTCTTGTTCCTACAGCTGCAGACCGCACCGTCCCGTCGGAAGCAATGTAAGTATTCTTGCCTCCCTCAAATTCCTCGATGGATGCAATGTGCTCGCCTGGCAGCATCGGCTTGTTGTTCTCTTTTATCATGATTACAATGACGGGAGATTGTAGGAAAGTTATAATTCTTTAGAGGTTTATATTTTAGAATTATTTGTTAGGATTTATTGCAAAACTTGCATTTGTAATCGCAGATAGGATGAAAGATAACAAAGGTATAAAGAGCGGTATTTCTAAGGTGTTGGTGTGAGCCAGAATAGCCTATCTCTAAAGGTACTTGAAGCGTATACCAGAGATGTTGGTCGAGGAGTAGCAAGAATCGACTACGACTCAATGGATTCGCTGGGTGCATCAACTGGAGATGTTATTGAAATCAGAGGTAAGCGCAGGACGGTTGCAAAATGTCTACCGCTTTATCCTTCTGATGAAGGCAAGGGCATTATCAGGGTGGATGGTCTTGTCAGGAATAATGCTGGCATTGCGATAGGCGATACTGTAATTGTCAAGAAGATAAAGGCAGTCCCGGCCGAAAAAGTGATTGTGGCACCTCTTGAGGCCATACCACCAATTGATGAGCGCTATCTGGCAGATGCTCTTGAAAGCGTGCCGCTAATCAAGGGGGATAACGTGATGGTTCCATACTTTGGTGGCAGACTTACATTTCAAGTAATTGGTGTCACGCCCGCTGCAGATGCTGTTCTAGTAACACAGAAGACGATATTCCACATAGCAGAAAAGGGTGAAACTCTCAGAGGAGTCCCGCAGGTAACATACGAGGACATCGGTGGCCTAAAAGAAGAGATCCAAAAAGTTCGAGAAATGATTGAGCTTCCACTCAGGCACCCGGAGATATTTGAGAAACTAGGCATAGAAGCGCCAAAAGGAGTGTTATTGTATGGCCCTCCAGGCACAGGTAAGACACTTCTGGCCAAGGCTGTTGCAAACGAAAGCAACGCCCACTTTATCAGCATCTCGGGACCTGAAATCATGAGCAAATTCTATGGAGAATCAGAAGCTAGACTGAGAGAGATATTCAAAGAAGCGAAGGAAAAGGC
>JALYGW010000117.1 GCA_030776915.1 Thermoproteota archaeon | reverse complement strand
TGCATTTTGCTGTGGATTTTTAGTTGTTCGTTTGCTTGGGCAAGTTGCTTGTTTGACTCCTCTAATTCAGAGGTTCTTGCCTTTACGATACCTTCGAGCTTTCTGTTCCATGTCAATACAAGAAATGCAATACCGACTGCTAGTGCCCCAATCGCTATGGTAATGATAATGCTAAAGTTTCTCTGTTGTTCTATGAGTAGACCAACATCGCCAGCTAGAGTATGCGGAGCCGAGATTGCCAATGTCATTAGATGCTCTCCATTGAATAGAACTGGCTGATATACAGCGGTAGTCATTTGTCCCCGAATAACTGCATCAATAGATCCTGCTTCCCCTCCAGATACTTCTTTGATAAGCTCAGGCAGAGATTCTGCCATTTCTGGAGAAATTATTTTTGCAATTTCTGCTTGCATCTCCTCGCTAGAAATATTTTTCCCGATCCAAGGAGTATTCCTCGTATACAGCATGATGCCATTTCTATCAATAAGGCTGACTCGGCTTTCAAAACCCGGCTGCAATTCTTCTTTTAGGGTTTCACCGATTGTTGTGGATTTAATTCCAGCAACCACCACGCCGCTAAAAGATGTTGCTGTTCCTCCTCCTCCTTCTGTCTGTGAAAATACAGGCATCGCTAGAAATATCCTAGGTATGCCATCTAGCGATTCAAGTTGGCTGGTATAATATCGCTCACCTGTTTCTTTAGGTACAGCAAAGTATTCTCTGCTGCTCAAATCAGCATTCTGAAATTGTTGTCGTGCTGATTCATTTCTCACAAAGGCGCTTGACCACAATAGTTTCCCATTCTGGTCAAGCCAAAAGTAAGAGTCTGTTATATCATTTGTAACCTCTTGCCTGTGGTTAATGATGTTGCTTGCTGCCTCTAAGTTACCATTTTGTATTGAAGGAGACACAGTTAGAGTGTCCAAAATGCTACTGACTCTCTCTATCTCCCTTTCTAGAATACTTGCCAAGTCTCTAGATTGAATTTTGGCGTTTAGCCTTATGTCCTCAGCAGCAACTTCTGCAACCTTTGTTGAAGTAAAGGAATAGTACTGAAAGGAAACGATCGATAAAACTATTGCAACGACTCCAATAACGCTAAGGATAATGATGCTGCTTCTAGGCAACTTGGCTTGACTAGACGAGGATCTTGCGTTCAAATACTACACGACGGTTAAAGTGTAACGCCGTTACGATTATTTATGTTCGAACCGGTAAATATTCTATAACATTATTTGGATAACATACTGCAATTAGAGTTTGTAGGACGTATTCCAAGCTGCACAGAGCGATGTATAATTGCATCTGCTGCAAACAACTTAAAGTCCGCCTAAGGGGGACTTGAAAGCATACTTCAACAACCAACAATCATGAATATTAAACCTAACCACCTGCTGAATTCGCACAAATAAGATATTATTATCAAAAGGAACATATCTATCTGGGATAGCCAAGTAAAGACAGGCATATTCTGCTCGATAAGAGAGTTAATAGTTCAAGTTTTAAGCAGGATAAACAAATAAGCATCTAAGGAGGAGGAGCAAATTGAACTATCGGACTTCATGACTAGATTGCAGACCTGCGTGCTTATATTCAGAGAGGATAGGTATGTTTTTTATGCACTAGATGCACCTTAGGGGTCTAAACCCAAAATTAGTCTCATTTTATCTCATTTTCGCGGTGATAGTTCTCATAAGCAACTACAGGAGCAACGGCATCAATAGATGCTTAAGTCGTCGACAGAACGAGAGGAGAGAGATAGCAGTAACCTGATTGGCGCAGCTTCTGAAGATAATTAATCCGATAGTAGCAATGTAGTAACGAATGCAAGATAAAAGTAATTTATTGTCGTCATACTTCGAGCGTCCAGGTTATAGCCTGAGTTTACTCATGCTTTTTTGCCTCCCGCAGCAATTCATCATTAAACAGATAATCATTATTCCTGAGCTTCATTAGAAAAGATGATAATTGTTCGTAATCCAAAAAATAGCTACAATCCAATTTTGGATTTACCCTTGCATCAGACCGTATACCTATTGAAATTCCAGCTTTTCTGAAAGCAGGGTTATCATTTTCAGAATCACCCAGATATAGAGTGCCTTTGCTGTCTATAGATATGTATCCTAATTCTGAAATTATAGTATCAAAAGCGACGCCCTTGTTACACTCTATGCTGTATATATCAACAAATGGGTGCTCGCTATATTTTTGAATGTATACACCCATAGCAAGTGGCGGCTTGTTTAGGTTCGCAACAACCTCACTAAGGAAATGATTGATTGCTCTCCTATAATAGGACCACTCGTCACCGAGTTGATGACGCCAGTCTATAGTCAGACCAGCTAGTATTCCATCGCTAGTATGCTTGCGCTCAATAAGTGTAGCCGAAAACTCTTTGCACATGATTACTTCTTCTGCAATCTCTTCCAAAGCTGCCGACTTGAGTTGGAGTGCAGTCGGATCAGTATTTAAGATACGTTTTTCAATAGTTCGTGACGTTGGATGATCTGTCAGAAAAAGCGTCTCAATGCCTATCATACAGGAGAGTGCTCTGGTAAACACAGTTTTCTCCCTGAGAAATTCAAAATCCTTGGTGGAGATTACGCTGACAGGAATTTCCG
>JALYGW010000116.1 GCA_030776915.1 Thermoproteota archaeon | reverse complement strand
CCCATCTTGCTCCGTGCATGTAAGGCGGGCTATAAGATAATCTGCTGAGCCGATGCTGCTGTAGAAGGATGGAAATTGCTTTAAAGCTAATTGTATATACCTATTGTCTACTTATGGAAGAATACGAAAGCTATCAGATAAGAGGTTGTACATTCCGAAAAAGACTCCATACATGGACCCACATAATACACGGATTGCAAACCATGAGGGATCCACACTCATTCTTCCCGTGGTAGATTTAGCTCAGCATATGCTTGATGCGATCTGGTATTATGCTCTCGACGGGAGGGTCATATACGACGATATAGCCAAAAAGCCAATTCCGGTATAGACAAGTTTCAAAGTGTCATAGCCAATCCAAATGACGTGATACCTCTTTCATTCCTTGAAATGATGTCAATAGCAGAATGCTCAGCAGAGATTTCAATGTCATGTTATGCAGGAGCATTAATGCTTCAGGCTATGGGGCTTGGAGGTTGGGCGTTTGATGGAATGGACTGGATGGCTATACTTGGCGCAAGCGGAGATCCAAAAATCCCAGGATTTGGATTCCGATATGATATGAATGAAAGATGGGCTGTACCAAACATTACTGGTCTATCAGGAGTGTTTGAGGGCTACTGTCCTCCCCGCTACCGGAATATGAGTGAGGCAGTTGAAGCTCTTGCAAAAAGAAAATATGGTGAAGGGGGGTGTATACAATGAAGGAACACCTGGCGCATGGAAGGACAGTGCCAGAGTAAGAGGAAGTGCTCACCATGCATCGCAAGGTTTCAAAGAATGTGTGGCACTACAGGCTCAGTACATATATGATACTTATGGCAAGTTTCCTGCAACTGTTCCAAGCATATTTGCATTTATGTATTTGCAGGCGCATCACTTGGATCTAAGCTTTTATGACCATTATTTCAAGCCAGGAGCATATCTACCTACACACGCAGAACACGTGAAAAATTGGCATTGAGCGTATAAAGAAGAAGCAGCAAGCCAAGAATGGCTATTGGCAGAACGAACTTCGCTCCCTTAGAATAGAGACAAAACAAAAGAACGAACTTGATGATAATAAAGAAGAACTTGAAAATCTAGCAGGCATTATCAAACAAGAGGTAATGTTTCAGGATTATGAATTAGCATATAGTGAAGAAGGCGATGTGCATAAAGAAGAAACACAGTCGACTGCTGTTGGAGGATTATTTGCCTACCACGCATGATAGATGGTCTTTCTACAAACATGATAACTACTCGTTTTATTTGATTGCTTGTTAATTATAATAGCCCGGCCCAGATTCGAACTGGGGTCAAGGGCTCCAAAGGCCCCTATGCTTGGCCACTACATTCAGCGGAAAAAGAAATTCTTTCCTCTACCGGGCTTCCGGGCGTAACTTCAACTATCTGGGACATACTTATAATCTTAAGGCATTAATCATCCTCTCTGTCGGGTCTTCCATCCTGCCAAGGATCCGCGCTGCCCTTTTCTGTTGCGTCTGTATGTACCGTTCATCAGAGATCATTTTCATGCCAAGTCTTACAAGCAATCTGGAGTTGCTTGCTCTCTTGACTAACCTTGATTTGACAAGGTATCTATCACCGTAAAATTGGATAGGCGCTATAGATATTGTAGGCTTGCCTAGGAGCGCTGCCTCAGCAGTCATTGTGCCGCCTGCCCCGACAAAAAGCTGTGCAGATTTTATGAGAGCGGTGCCCTCAACTACATCTCTTAGCACCTGAACCTTGTTGCCATAGCGTGATTCTACTTCTGCTATCTGGTCTTCGTATCTGCACAGTACTACAATGTTGACTGAGTGCCATAATTCGTCTACAAAGCTATCGATCATTCTTCTTGTGCTAATCTTCTTGTCTGCAATGTATGATGCCTTGCTTTCCTCGAGTCGAACAAGAATCATCTTTTTCTCACGCTTGACTTCCTGTATGTCATCATTATGGTGCTTGAGCCACGCTGCAGGATCAAGCGCCCTATAGTGTACAATGTTCTTCTTTGCTATGCCATAACCTGACCATGCAGAGTGTGGTATCACCCAAGGGCAATATAGCTTGCTTGTCAAGGGCACCGTAAGCTTTGCAACAGCTTCTGCATGAGGTGAGTCGTTAAAGCCAATATGCCTGATTCCAAGGCCAAAAGCTACCCGTGAGCCTTCTGGTGACGAAAATGTGAATGCCACGTCGGGCCCAAACTGCTTTATGACTTCTGCCAGCTCGTATGTCCTGTGAGCGCCTTCACGCAGCTTACTGTATCTATCAGCTCCGCCGTGGCTTCCGACGAGTGAAAGATCTAGCTTTTTAATCCTAGCAAGTTCAACTGCTTCTCTGTATTTTCTTGAGGTGCAAAGAACCTCATGACCAGAATTGTACAGCAAGTTGACGGCGCGCCTGAAAAACATCACCTGCTTTGGCGTCAAAATGTCAAACCAGATCTTCAATTATACAATGTAGCTGGAAAGCCATTGGAAAAACCTTTTGTAGACCACATGAGGTATATACGGAGGGATGAAAGGGGGAGCTCACTCTACACTTTGAGTGCCACGTCATCATCAACTTCTTCCACTACTGCTTCTGTTGCGGTATATGGCTTGAGCACTGAAGGATATAGAATAGCTTCCTCTATAGCCATAAACGGCTCCAAGGTTTCATTAATCGATGAATCAGTCAGGATGGCCATTTTGCTCAAGCCAGATATAGCAAGGACATACCCAAATGTAAGCTCGCTTATGGAGGATGAGCCTCTCCTTGATCTACAGCCTATTGACATTGCGATAAGCAATGCCTCATACGTCTATTTTGCTCCCAGAATAAGGAAGGTCGGCCCAGACGTCAAAAGCGACGTTATGACAAAGTTCAAGGATGCCATCAAGGCGCTCAAGCGGGGAGCCTCTCTAATCTATATGCTTCCGACAGGAGTAGGTGGCAACAATGAAAACATTGCCTTTATAGAGCACATGACAGGAATGACTGTTGAGAAGGATGTATCGTATTATTACCTCCCCATGCGTACTATTACTACAGCCAGTTCTGAGACCCTGATAGGGTCGGTAAAATCTAAACACGATAATCATATTTCCAAAATGCTCTACGACCCAGACACGCGTCGCAGGTTGAAGTTTGTAGATGTCAATTCAGCCGAGCTGGTGCATGTCATAAAAACGTTGAGCCACTACTCTGGGATGGCTAGCATCCTTGAAATCTGCAAAAAGGCCACTGACAACAATATCTTCGGTGAATTGATGCGCAGCACATTTGCCGACCTCTATATCGACGATGTGACAAGCGGGTTATATGACCTCCGAATAATAGGTTCATCGCTTGATGGCACAGGGCCGCTGATGTATCTTGTCAACGGTAGCATTAAAGGTGTAGATGGGTACGTCAAGTTTCTTATTGACCAAATACGGGCAACACTGAAAAAGCGTGACCTTAAGGCAAGCAGAACAAAAGTGGCAATAGCATGGACACTTGACCCACATGAAATGAGAGGAGACAGGATAGAACTGCTCTCTTCATTTGAGACAAAGGTCAAGGACTATATTAGTGATGTAGAGCGGCACCAAGGGCAGACATTTGATCTATATCACACAGACAAGACAACTATCGTCGTTGCGTGCTCCAAGACAGACTTTGAAAAAGTAATGTCAAAGAATATAACAAACCAGGACTTTATAGTCATAAAGGCAAACCCACTTTGCGAAACAGTGTAGGAATAATAATTAATTGCATTAGCAGCCATATGTGAAATATGGCTAGTAGCACTGGAGTCATAATCTTGTCAACGTTTCCAAGCGAAGAGTTGGCAGCGCGGGTTGCCCACCAGGTCGTCAGCGCAAAGTTGTGTGCCTGTGTTAATTTCACCAAGGTCCGGTCAATCTACTCTTGGCATGGAAAGGTAGAGGATCAGCACGAATTCATTGTACTTTTCAAAGCAACTTCAAAATCAGCAAAAAAGCTCAAGGCTGAAATTGTAAGGCTTCATCCATACGAAGTGCCTGAGATAGTAGAGCTTAAAATGAGCAATGTATCAAAGCCCTATCTGTCATGGCTCGCTGCAGAATCAATGTATTGCGTAGCGAAGAAGCGCCACAATGCCGCCAAGTGACGAAACACGCAGGCCAATATCCGTCGATGAGTCGACAGCAAACATCTTTGCTCCATAGCTTTCAATCAAATTGAGTAGTTTGACTATCTCCTCTTCATTTGCGGTCTGGAAGATGGAATCGGAGAATACTATCGTCTCTATTGCCTTCAATGCTGCCGCGTTTGACACTTCATTCATTCCCATCGCAAATTTTGCTTCCCCTCTGTTCACCATCAGCATTAACGTGTCTAACGTTGAAGATACCTCAGCAAGCTTGCTAGTGCTCATGATCTGCTTCATTGCTGCTGAGCGCAGAAATACAAATATCCCATCCTCGCCTGCAACATCCATTCCCTCAACAATCTGCACTCTGTCCTTTAGGACATACTGCCTGCTCACCAATATATTGAAGAACCTACGTCTGCTTTCCCCTGGACCAAATATGATGACCTTATCATTTTCACCAATTATTGAAGAAACAGTCTTTGCGATGTCTACAAAGTAACTCTCAATGTTAGGATTTTTCGTCTTATAGCGCTTGCCGCTCTGGCCAGAATAGATGTTTGGGATCACTTTAACATGTGTGCCAGATACCTTAGCAACGGCTGCTTCCTGTGTATCTATTGCCACTAGAATAAAGTTGGAGCTGCTGATAGACCGCTTTAACATCCTAAGCTCAATGTCCCGCCACCTTCTTCCCTTGTCTATTGTTGCCATGTCTCCTGCATGTATAGAAAGCGAGTGGTGAGTCCCTTTTGGCACCATCTCGTTGTCTGTATCTGTGATGATGCCAGATATCCTAAGCCTATCAACTGCTGAGTCAAGCTTGCTCTGCTCTACTTTGATAGCAACACGAACCTTGACGCGTTCACCCTTGTTAGGCCGGCCATATTCCTTGATCTGCTTGACTAGACGAGTACTGTCTGCAATGACGCGATCGCCCTCCTCTATGATACGGCGCAAGGTAAAGAGATCATCTGCATCTTCAGGGATTATAAAAAAAGCAGTGTTTGACGTGCCGCTTGCCTTTACTATCATACTGTCTTTTCGCTTGCAGTTACAGCAGACGATGGATCTTGGTCTTGCTGCTGTTGCTGTTGGTTTTGGATCAATTTCAAATAGTTGTCAACCCATTCCTGTGTCAGTACGCTTGACTCAACTAGGTTGACTAGGGCATTTGGCGATGCAAAGCCTTGTACCTTACCTATTCGCCTGCGAGTCTGCCTCCACTTTAGCTGAGTGTTGCCGCTCTTTGATGAATAAATGATGCCAAGTATTTCCTTTGCATTTACAAACGTCATCTCCCTTATTTTCTTCAGTGTGACCTTATCCGCAGCTTCAATATAGATTGCTCCAGGACCATCTTCGCGCTCTGGAAATACTTCATAATCGCGCAGATAACTTTCAGGTATGAAGGACCTGCAGGTGCTTATGATGATAAACTTTCTAAAGCTCTCCAATGAAGCTGTAGTTTCTATTTTAACCAATGTAGATATATAAAAGCCACCTCGCCATTTATCAAGTTTTGTGAGATGTAAGAGAGTGGACAAACTCCTCACTCAAGATCTCCTTCACCAGGTCAGTAGGGCTATCTAGTCATCGCTTGTCCACACTAAAAATGAGGGACTGCAAGAATAAAAATCTACGAACAGCACTTGCCCTTTGGAATTTCGTGGCCATGAGGACACTTCCGTGGATGCTTCAAAAGTGTGCACAGTGCATCTGTGAACATATCCTTCATATGATGTTCTATGCCACAGATCATTTCCTCATCTACCTCTATTTTGAGAGCGTCCTTCATTAGGACCTCAAGCAGCCTGGTGTTTCGCATCATCTTCTTGCCAATGTGTTCTCCTTCAGTAGTCATTTCCACGCTACCTTTGCTGTAGCGCACAAATTGGGATATGTTCAACTTGCGGAGCATTTGGACAACAGATGGCTGAGTGACATTTAGAAGCTTGGCTATTGAGCTCACCTTAACTTCCTCGCCTCTTTCGCGGATATACCATATTGCTTTCAGGTACATCTCAATATGCTCAGACTCTGCTGTACCGACATACAGCTCTTCATCTTTGGTCACTTGCTGCTTTTTCCTCGCAACGACAGACTCCACAGTGGTTATTCTGTTCTCGCCAAACTGTATTAACCTTATCTGCATGTGTATAACGCCGTTTTTACGTGGTATGTTTCTTATCGCCAGTGTCTTCCCATAGATACTGGAAGTAACCTTTTGCAAAGCCTGCAAGGCCTGCGTGGTCAGCCCAGATGGCTATCGGTTCAAAGCTACCGTTCTCGCCACTGCCTTCTCCTAGTAATATCACAACATGTTTTGCATCGCCTATTATGCCGCCTCCAAAAAGACCATCTTTGAGCCTCACCTCTGCTACCCTTGATAGTGTCTTAACCGTGTCAGGGCTTATCTTGGCTGATGCAAGGATGTTTATCTTGACTGCTCCCCTGTCGTGCAGGGTCCTGAGCTCCGGCTGGAGTGGCTTGGCTATGTCCACCGCAACAAAAGGTAGCGCGACCAGCAGTTCTTGCTGTACATTCTGGATTATCTCATTGACCTTGGCGATTATGTTATAGACTCCTCTTGCAACCCATATCTCAGGCCTCTCCTTCATACCGCTTTTTGTATACATTGGCATCAACTCGTTTACGATAGTACTCTGACTCTCGCGGAAGTTGTTCTCGTGCCGCGTCCTCATGATTCCAAGAGCTGTAGAGGGAGATTTGGGGAAAAACTTTTGCGGCCTAGAGCTGCCTGACTCAAGCCATCCTTTCTCTTCTAGGCTGTTGAGTACTTCATAGATCTTCGAGTATGGAACCCCTGATTTTTTTGAAATGTCTGCGGCAGTCATGGAGCCTGTGTCAAGCAGTG
Organism: Thermoproteota archaeon; assembly: GCA_030776915.1. GTDB lineage: Archaea > Thermoproteota > Nitrososphaeria > Nitrososphaerales > Nitrososphaeraceae > Nitrososphaera. Next base: position 1,239 of record JALYGW010000116.1, on the reverse strand, counting down.
AAAGGTAAACACGTATCTCATAACCTGTCAAGCCAAGGTTTTCCATCGCCTTCCTTGACCTGTCGCTAATGCTCACTTCCTCTCAGACTGGGCACTATGGTATATTTTTTGCTTTTTAAATGTATGTGCGCTTTTCAATAAAGTGACAACATCTATTTCCGTTGGGTTTAAAAAGGGGCTATCTTCTTCTCTTAAAAAAAGAGAGCAGAGACCACACTGTTACTTAATTCAATATGTGGAACTTAACTGTTTTCTCTAAAATTATGCATGAATATAACCTATTCATCACCTTAGGAATTAGTAAGTTAGCTTTATATCAAAGCAAAGATTGTGTCCAAAAGGTAGCAGTAGTATGGACTTAATCCAAATTTCAAACATGTCTAGCAAAAGTGTGAGCGCTAAACGTACAATTCGGTTCACACAAAGCATCTGTCCGGACTGCAATATGATTCTGGATGCTGAGGTCTTTGAAAGAGAGGGTAAGGTCTTTATGAGTAAGACGTGCCCGACACACGGTGAATGCGAAGAGCTATACTTTGGCTCATATGAAATGTATAAGAAGTTCAGTACCTATTGGATGGATGGCAAGGGCGCCCATGCGCCAAATGTCATGATAGACAAGTGCTCATGCCCCAATAATTGTGGGCTCTGCACGAACCACCTTTCACATTCTGGGCTTTCCAACATGATAATCACCAACAGATGTGATCTGACATGTTGGTACTGCTTCTTTTACGTCAAGAAGGGTCTTGAAGGGGCTTATCTCTATGAGCCAAACATGGAACAGATAAGGGCTATGATGAAGACCCTCAAGGCGGAAAAACCGATTGCAGGTAATTCTATTCAGGTCACAGGCGGCGAGCCAATGCTCCGGGATGACATTATTGAAATCATCAATATAATGAAGGAGGAGGGTGTCGACCATATCCAACTTAACACCAACGGTATCAAACTGGCCATGTCGCCAGAAACGATGCGTCAGGTAAGAATGGCAGGTGTCAACAACCTGTACCTTTCATTCGATGGCGTAAGTCCAAGGACAAACCCCAAGAATCACTGGGAAATTCCATATACATTGGAATCGGCAAGAAAGTGCGGGATGACTGTAGTATTCGTTCCAACCGTCATCAAGTCGATCAACGACCATGAGCTTGGTGAAATCATCGGATACGCTCAAAAGAACCTAGATGTGGTTCACGCTGTCAACTTCCAACCCGTGTCCCTTACAGGCAGGATGAC
>JALYGW010000115.1 GCA_030776915.1 Thermoproteota archaeon | reverse complement strand
CATCTTATTAGTCTGTTTCATAGCAAACAATATTCTTTGTTTAGATTTAGGGCTTCTGGGCTTGGTTCTTAATCTAAAGTGGCAACATGGGCACCGAATGCCATTCCATTTGATAAACAAGCCACACGTTTGGCATCTTTTCTGCCCTATACCATAACGACCGCCTACATGCGACGGCGGCTTTGGAGCCTTATATCTACTGCATATTCCTTTGCAGGTCATATGTAACGAGACATGCACCTCCCTCCCAATTCCTCATATTCGACATTTTCTTTATGATGACTCAAGCATGAGTAGAGGCGGGTATTTGCGCTAACGACCCGCCCGCTGGGTGGCTCTGCAAATCCCTCGTCTTACCCTTTGAACCTCCTGTCTTTACCTTGTTCAAGGTAGCTTCAAAGTGTCTCATAGACAATCTGAGCTTTCCAGCCTTCTTGCTGATATGTTCCTTTATTGCAGTCATGGCAGCTGCGTTTACCAGTGCTGCGATGTCTGCTCCAGTCATGCCTTCTGTCATTTCTACCAGCTTGTCAAGGTTTACATCCGGTTCCAGCGGCTTTTTCTTTGTGTGTATTTCGAATATATGCTTCCTTGCATCCTTGTCAGGTGCCGGCACTTCAAGTATCCTATCAAACCTTCCAGTACGCAAGAGTGCTTCGTCAATGATGTCTGGCCTATTTGTTGCGCCAATAACTACAACGCCCTTTAGGTCTTCTAAGCCATCTAGCTCTGTCAGCATTTGACTAAGGAGGCGCTCTGTGACATGTGCATCACCTTCAGAACCTCCTCCCCTCCTCGGTGCTACGGCATCGAGCTCGTCAAAGAATATAACGCAAGGAGCTGCCTGGCGTGCTTTTCTGAAGACTTCTCTAACGCCCTTCTCCGATTCGCCAACCCATTTGCTTATCAGCTCAGGTCCTTTGATGCTGATGAAGTTAGCTTCAGATGTGGCTGCTACTGCTTTGGCTATCATGGTTTTACCGGTTCCAGGAGGACCATAGAGGAGAATCCCTTTTGGTGGTTCTACGTTTGCTTCAGCAAATAGATTTGCATGTTTGAGAGGCCATTCTATCGCCTCTGCCAATTCTTCCTTCACCTGCTGCAGTCCACCAATATCCTCCCATCCCACATTAGGTCTTTGTACCAGCACTTCCCGCATAGCAGAAGGCTGCACATCCCTTAATGCTTCGTCAAAATCTTGCTTTGTGATTTTGATTTTATTTAGCATCTCCGCTGGGATCTTCGGCTGTTCTAAATTGATTTCAGGCAGTATCCTTCTCAGTGAGCGCATAGCTGCTTCTTTGCTCAAAGCTTCAAGGTCAGCGCCTACAAATCCATGCGTCACCTTTGCGATCGACTCTAGGTTGACATCTTCCGTCAGTGGCATGCCACGGCTGTGAATCAACAGGATGTCCAATCGACCGTGTTCATCCGGTATTCCTATATCTATTTCCCTATCAAACCTGCCAGGACGCCTAAGTGCAGGGTCAAGTGCGTTTGGCCTATTCGTTGCACCGATCACTACGAGTTTGCCTCTTGACTGTATGCCATCCATCAATGTAAGAAGCTGCGAAACAACACGCTTTTCTACATCTCCTGAAACTTCTTCTCTTTTCGGGGCAATGGAGTCGATCTCATCAATGAAGATAATTGAAGCTGCATTTTCTTCAGCTTCTTTGAAGACTTCCCTTAGGCGTTCTTCACTTTCCCCATAGAATTTGCTCATAATTTCTGGCCCGCTGATAGAGTAAAAGTTGGCGTTTGTTTCGTTGGCGACAGCCTTTGCAAGTAGCGTTTTCCCTGTTCCGGGCGGACCATGAAGCAACACACCTTTTGGAGCCTCAATGCCGATGCGGTCAAATATCTCCGGATGTCTTAGAGGGAGTTCAATCATTTCCCTAACTTTCTGCACTTCATTCTTCAGTCCTCCAATGTCCTCATAGGACACCCTAGGAACCCCTTTAGCTGCCGCCTTGGGAATGGAGCCGATAATGAATTCGGTATTGCTGTCAATCAATGATGCTGTATCAGTAGGCGAAGTGCTCGTAACAGCGAAGCCTATTCTTCTGCCCATGATATTTAGGGGAATCATATCTCCCCGGGTAACAACGCGTCCCTCAAGCAATTCAGGAAGATAGTCTTCAAGTCCCACAATGTTTAGCTCCTCAGTAGGTGCCAAAATTACTTGCTCAGCCTTTTTTACATTGACTTTACGCACACTAACAGTGTCATCGATTCCGACGCCAATATTATTGCGAGTGTAACCATCAATTCTAATCAGTTTTTTACCCTGGTCGTCACGCTGACTTGACCACAGCAGCACATAGCTTTTCTTTTTGCCTGATATTTCTATGACATCTCCTGTAGATAGATCCATCTCCTCCATTACTTTTGGATCTACCAATGCCATTCCCCTGCCCACAAATTTTGGGTTAGTCTCGGCTACTTTTAGCGATACTTTAGCATTATTGTTATTATTATTATTATTAAAATTTTTCATTCTATTTTCACCTCTCAATAAAAAATGGAGTAGAGTTTGACTGATATTACTCCACTTTGACTTCTCTTGCCTTTGGCTTTGGAGGCGCCTTCAGCTTGATCTTCAGTTCCAGAATGCCGTTTGCATAGATGGCTTTTGCAGAAGTGTCGTCTAGTGTGACATTTATTGGAATGTCTGTATGGTACTTCTTCTCCCCCTTCTCTGCATGTATAGAGACGTATTCTTCTCCAACGTTGACCTTGATATCTTGCTTTGTGATGCCCGGCATCTCTGCAGTGATAGTCAGCGCATTCTCTTTCTCGTCTACCACCGTGTCAACTAGAGGTTCTCTAATACCGCTTTGTTCCACCAATCCTCTTGACGATGGTTTGACGTTGCCAAATTCCCTTACATGCGGCTTGCCATCTGGACCTACGGTTATCTGGTATCCGTAGTAGTAGGGACCTTGGATGACCATGTCAGAGGAGCTGGTTTCTCTGATAGTTCGGAACATTCTGTTCAGCATCTCTTCTGCTTCGGCAAACTCTCTATCGATGCTCTCAAACATCCTCCTTCCAAAACCTATATCCCAATCTCTCGACATTTTGTTATTCACCTACTATATGTAACACATATTACATTATATAATTTTTTCGCGATATAGCAATGCTTATATTACTTGGACATGAGATTATTACATGATTAGCAAATGTACAGTGAGGCAGTATCAGTTCCAGAGGCTATACGAAAAATTCTCGCAGATGACCATGTTTATATGCAAGCGCTAGTGCTAGGAATCGCTAACTATACATCGCTAGCGGAGAGAATCAAACCGGACATTGAAAGATTGACAGGTTCCAAAGTAAACTTGAATACAATTGTAGTTGCTATCAAGAGATTCGCAGATGCACTGGAAAAGAAGAACATACACCAGGAGAATAGCAGTACACATCTGACTGCAGCAAAAGCAAAGATGTCGTTGACAGGGAGTATTATAGACATCGACTTTCAAAAAGAAAATAATGACAATAGCAATGACGCCTTGGCCAGTGTTCTAGACGAATTCTTTGAGCAAGACAGTAGATATAACCTGTTTCAAACTGATAGTCACTTTTCGCTGCTTACAGATGATGCGGATGAAATCAGGAGAATGGTTGCTAATGCAATACAAAAATTCGACGGCAAGGTAAATGAAGGTCTTTCCAAGATAACCGTATCCTTGACCCCTGATGATCAAAGTCGGTATCACATATTGTCACTTGTTTCAAATATACTATACAATCATCAAATTCCAATTCATAGCGCTTTCTTTACTACAAATGAAATGGTATTGATATTGAGTGATAGAGATGCAGCTAAGGCATATGACTTGATCAGAATGAAAATAGGTTAATAATTTTTTATACCCACTTACAAGCGCTGTATCAGGAGCAAGTCTAATTTGCATATATAGATTAAATATAGATGCAAATCATGCCAAAAATGACGGGAATCCTATCACATCTTTTATAAAACCTATTCGCACATCATATGACATAGTGGAGAAAATTGCAGGGACTGAATAACGGCATTGACAGCTCTCTATTGGAGCACTTTGAGCGAGAGGTATGGAGTAAGATTCCTCATCTAGAAGAAAAATCAGGCGAATCAAAGGTTGTTAACCCAACACCTCTGATTGATATTACTGAAGATTTGAAGCAGTGTGCAAGAATTGTGTACGGCTTAGACCTTGCCGATAAAGATCTGCGAGTTTTCGGTAAATTTGATTCAAACTTGCTTGCAGGCTCGATCAAAGTAAGGCCTGCCGTACGCATAATCTATGATGCAATTACATCAGGCAAACTGAAGGGTGGACAGACAATAATTGAAGCGACCTCGGGTAACTTTGGGATCGCTCTAGGGCAGATCGCTAGGCTCGGCCTAGATGTCGTTACCCTAGTATCCAGGAAGCTTCAAGAAGGAGTATTTGAGGAGTTGAGAAATGAAAAAACACATATCATAAACCTGGACATGGACATTTGCCCTGCTCCGGGTATGAAGGTTAATCCGAATCTTTTGGCTGCTAAAGCAACTGCATCGAACATTCGTTCACAGCTCGTTGAAATCGGGTTCGACCCTGCGATTTTTGATAAATCACACTCAGAGGTAGAAGAACTTCTAGCGAGTCAGGACATAATAAACTTGGCAAAGCTTCTTGCGAGGATCTACGGTTGTTTCTGCCCGGAACAGTACGACAATGAACTGAACATTGAGGTACACAGAACAGTGACTGCCGCGGAGATAGACCAGCAATTGGTTGAACAAGGCCATTCGCTAGCCGAATTCAAAGTTGTCTGCACCTTTGGTACAGGTGGCACCTCAGGTGGCTTAAGCCGATACTTGATGGACAAATATCGAAAGAAGTCACTACATGTAATCTTTCCACTTAGTAATCAAGATGTTGCAGGAATAAGGACAAAAGAGAAGGCAGCAGGCTTGAAGTTCTACGAGCCTGAGCGATACGGTGGACAACATGAGGTAGATTTTGGACAGGCAAAACGTCTGTTGAAGTTTTTCGTAGACAAGGGATATGACGTTGGAGAAAGCAGTGCCCTTGCGCTTTACGCGGTGATGCAGATGGCAAATTTCGGTGGAGATGAAGGAAGAAAGTTTGTCATATTAATTGCAGATGGAATCCAAAAGTACAGAAGAAGCATTGAAATGATGCAAGAGATAGGAGAGGACCGTCTAGAGGTTCCTCTACAGGAAGCTGTATCTAATATCCGAAACTACAACAGAGTTCTTTGGATTCACACGATGTATACTCCACGCAAGGAGGGAATAGAGTTAATTGCGAATTCACTGGGGGTTGATGAAAGCAAGATCTCTGTTCCAAAGGCCAGTGACGTGGAACGACTTTTAGCAACCCAAAAGATTCCAGAGGAACTGGATAATGCATTGGGTGGAGAAGGAGATAGTGGGAAAGCATTGCTTGTCTGCATGATGGGTAATACTTCGCTCAGAGTTGCTGAAGTACTTGCAGAAAAAGGAATTGTAGCTGAAAGCTTGACTGGTGGAATTTCAGCACTTTCTCAAGATAAAGGTAAGCAAATTTCTGAACTGGTGCGAATAGCGACAGAATAATAGGGCATTACGAGGGATATAAGCAGCAGACCCCTATTCAATTGGGACGGATTGCATAAGCTATAGTATTTTTACTGACTTTGAATTCTGCATTCGGCAAACAATAATTGGTACAATATTTTCAAAGCATACTATTTTACGCTAGTCACCGGTAGAATGATGAAATATTTGTTGGGGCTAGTCAACAACAATGGTCTGACTCTGCTCACGCATGAACTCTGTCAGGTAATGAGGTCCTCCAGTGCCTTTACCCCTCGTACCGGAGTTCTTCCATCCGCCGAATGGCTGGCATCCGACCGTTGCACCAGTTGTTGCGCTTACCTGCCTGTTAACATAAACGACTCCCGCCTCGATGCAATCAAGGAACTTTTTGACCTCTTCCTGCTTTCTGGTAAATATTCCGGCCGTCAATCCATATTCAGTGTCGTTTGCAAGCTTGATGGCGTCATCAAACTTCTCATAGTCTGCAGCACATAGGATTGGGACAAACATCTCCTCTTTAAAGAGCCTGTGCTTTTTTGGCAGACCAACGATAATCGTCGGCTCTACATAGTAGCCGTACTTTAGGTCGTCATCCTTTTTGATAGAGCCTCCAACAAGCACCTTGCCATCCTTCTCAGCTGCCCTTATGTATTTTTGATATTTCCTGTAGGCATCATTGTTGGCAAGTGGACCAACAAAGGTATTGGAGTCAAGTGGGTTTCCTATCGGCAGGTTCTTTGTCTTTTCAACAAGCTGCCTGAGAAACTCATCCCTCACCTTCTTGTGAATATAAACCCGAGAGCAGGCGCTGCACTTTTGTCCCGAGTAGCCAACCGTTGCTTTGAGGACACCGTCAACTGCGTTATTGATGTCAGCGGTTTCAGTTACTATCACAGGATTCTTGCCTCCAAGCTCAGCGATTAGCGGCTTGAGCTTTGTCTTGCTAAACTCTTTTGCCATGCCGAAGCCAGTGTCTCGAGAACCGGTGAATACAATGCCAGCAACATCTTTGTTGCTGACAAGCTCATTGCCTATCTTGCCGCCTGGCCCGATGACTAGGTTGAACACACCATCAGGCAGTCCTGCTTGCTTGAATATTTCTGCAAACTTCCATGCAATAATTGGAGTATTGCTAGACGGCTTGGCTACCACAGTATTCCCGGTAATTATTGCGCCTGTACTCATGCCTACAAAAATAGCAGCCGGAAAGTTAAAGGGAGCAATTACTCCCCATATTCCATAGGGTTTCATGACGCTCTTACTCCTTTCATTTGGCTGAGCGCTTTTCATCATTGTTTCAAAGCCGTTATTTCTTTCCATTTCTTCAGAATAGTAGCGCAAAAAGTCGATAGCCTCATCGATGTCTGCTATAGCCTCGTAACGATTCTTGCCATTTTCATACGAGACCCACGCGGCAAGCTCAAATTTGCGATTGGCCATGAGGTCTGCTGCAACCCTGCATACACGTACTCGTTCCCGATAGTCTATTTTGCCCCAGCGCTCAAATGCCTCTTTTGCAGCAGTAATGGCTTTCTTAACGTGGCGGGCACCACCGATCGGCATATGTCCAAGCACTATCCTTGTGTCAATAGGCGAGGTATGCCTTATCGTAGCTGAAGTCGCTATCTCACTTCCGCCAATCACCATTGTGTAGGTCCTACCAAACTCTGATCTTACCTGCTCAAGTGCTTTCTCGTACGTGTCATGAAATTGTCCTTCAGCCTTTTCCATCATGAATCTGTGGAGAGTGTGCTCGTTTGAGAACATCTATCCACTACTATGGTTGAAAGAACTTAAAAATCATGAGTGAGAGGGCACTGTTCAATATTCTGGTGATGACGCCGAAATCCATGCTCGATATTGCTAGTGAGCACCTGAAGAGTTACCTGTGTCGAAATGGCAATTGATAATAACAAGGTAGAGAGGCATACAGAATATGTTTACGATACAAACTGAAAATTCTACTCTCAGACCAGCTCTGCTTGTAATCGATGTTCAAAATGGGTATGTCAGCAAGGGTGGTTCTTATGACAAGCTGGGGATGGACACTTCAAACTACAGAGCAGTTGTGCCAAAGATACGGGAGCTTATTGACCTGTGCAGAGAGGTGGGAATTCCAATCTTTTACACAGAGTCTGTTCGCGAGCCGAGCGGAATAGACCTCTTGACTAGGGTACATAGAATACTGCCAAAATCCCGGGAAGAAAGGATAAGAAAGGTACCGATTTGTGTGCGTGGCACATGGGATGCTCAAACGATCAATGAACTCAAGCCCACGGATGCAGATCATGTGATCATAAAGAGGCGAGATTCTGCCTTCCAAGACACAGAAATCAATGCATGGCTCAGGGCTCTTGGCATAAATACAATCATATTCGCCGGAGTCGACACTTCAATATGCGTGGAAACGTCTCTCAGAGACGCATTTAACCAAGGATATGACGTAATCTTGATTTCTGATGCCACTGCGTCTGGCAACAAAGAGCACTACAATACGACGCTTCAAAGAATAAGAGACTATTATGGTGTGGTGATGGACTTTGAGCGACTTGCAAATTTGTCCCGTTGGGTGCAGCAGAACAATGGTCACGTTCCCAAAGATAGAATCGACACTTTCATTCAGACATTTAACCTGCTGGACCCTAGGGAAAGTATTGCATGAATTATGTGAATTATGTAAATTCAGTTTCATTATATACCGAGTTCGGCAGGCAAGAAGATAACCGATTCAGCTAGCTCTTCATAGTCACGATGTTGTCACATATGTGGTTGTGTGATAGGCTGATCTCTGAGTTCATGGCAAGCACATAGTCTACAATAGTCACAGCATCTCATGCGAGAGCTTTGTGACCAGATGCTTACGGACATGAGAGCGTAGGCTTGCAGTTGCCAATTCTAGCTTGCGGTCAAAGACTAGATCTGCGGCCGCCATTTCTTCTTCTTCAGTTGTTTTTGTAGTTGTTGTTGTTGCAGTCAGGTCGTATTGAGATGAACCTGATGCTTGCTTACAATGCAGCATGTAATTTTATCTTATAGCTTGTAGTATAGCACAAGCTCGGCCGTTTTTTTCCGCTCTATTTTCGTTAGCTGCAATCGAATACCTTGAGCAATTTCATCAAATCCATCTCCCTCTACAAGCGTGGTTGCCAGCCTGCCACCTGCTATTTTTGGGGCAATCGTTATTGTCAGTTCATCTACAAGCCCAAGGCGCAAAAGGGACCAGTTAAGCTCGCCTCCACCCTCTACCAATATTTTTTTCAGCCCCATCTTTTCCAGCTTGCGAAACAGCAGTTTAAGGTTGACGCCGTGAGGGACAGCGGCACTTTTTCCCTTTTTCCCTTCGCTTATCACCAGCACCTGCGCTCCAATATCTCTTAATTTCGTTATCTTTTCCTCCGGTGCCTGATCCGTCACTGCTACAATAGTCTTAACCCTAGACGCAGTGAGCATTATTTGAGAGTCAAGGGGGACCCTACCTCTGCTATCGACTATCACCCTAGCTGGGTTCTTACCCTTCGCCAGTCTTACTGTGAGCCGTGGGTTGTCTGCTAAAATTGTAGAGATTCCTACTACTATGGCATCGACAGAAGCGCGCAGTTTGTGAACCCTCACAAGATCTTCCCTTGAAGAAATTTTTGAATCTCCGCTTGATGTGGCGATCTTACCATCAACTGTCATTGCACTGTTGATTATTACCTTCAATCTACAAACCGCCCATTGATCATGACTGCTCTGATAGAGCTTTGACTCACCCTGTGAACGATTGCAGCATATGGGTCATGCATTGGATAGAGGTCGGCATGTTTTTTGTCAATGAATACTAGATCTGCGGAGCGGCCTGCCTCTATACATCCAGTATTGAGTCTTAAAATTTGCGCAGCATTTATAGTTGACATCTTCAAGAGTTCTTGTGCTCTTAACATCTCACCTTCAGTCGCCCTTGACACCTTCCAGGTATAATCCAGTTCTCTCAGAATGTCTGGAGAATTTAGCATAACGTTGTCCGTTCCAATGGCTACAATGCAGTCTTGCCTGAGCATCTCGGCAACCTTTGGGATGCCGGCGCCAAGCACGCCATTTGCCCTAGGGCAAATTACGACACCGGTCCCACTTTTTGCAACAAGCGACATTTCGTTTTCTGTTGCATTTGTCATATGAACAACAAAGTCAGGCTTTAGATGTTCCATTATCCTATCTACTTCACTCCTGCCAGTGTGCTCCTTGGCAAATTTGACCGTCTCTTTTGACTCAGCGGCATGTATTGCGATCAATTTTTTTCCCGCTAGCTGCCTGTATTGTGCAAGAGCCGCATCAGTGTTTTCATTTGCGCCGCTTATTCCAAGTCCATCTGCCAGCTGAACTAACTGTTTAGCCTGCTCTCCTTTTTGAGGCGGCAGGCCAGCTGCATCTGTTGGGCTGCTGTAATAATTTATCCTCCCAAGCGTTACGCATTTTATCGGCAGATCATCAATTGCATCTTTTAGGAGCCTTATCCCCTCTAGCCCATCTTCGCGAAAGTCTGCAAATGCAACTATTCCCTTTTTTATCATTGAAATTGCAGAATTCCTGATGAACGCCTTTAGATGCTCTGGCAGGCTCTTTTGCAGAATCTTACTCTTAGCACCAAACACAGGATGCACTCGTGCATCAAGCCGCTGCCCAGCGGCAATATCTTTTCCTATTGAATCAGCAAGGTGCGTGTGCGCATTGATAAATCCTGGTATGACTATGAATCCCTTTGCATCCAGCTTCTTGCCAGAACCCTTGTAATTACCAGCAGAGGTGCTACTTATCTTGCCACTTTTAATCTCAACGTAGCCCTGCTCAACATAGTCAAGCTCTCTGCCTAAAAGAACGCTGGCGTTTGTTATTGCTATGGACATTGTATTTCATATATTGTTTGGATTTTTCCTTCCTCTCGCAGATCTCTAATTGTGTCAAGTGCCTTTGTAGCGGCTTCTGCTGCTCTTCTGCCTGTCTTGCCAATCCCTATACCGCAGTTGAGCTTGATATCATTGCAGGCCATCACCCTCTTTAGCACTTCGTCAGCCCGCTCTTTTGTCATACCATTAGAAATTACCATGATATTGTCGCCTCCAAGAAAGAACGCAAGCGAATTGTGCTTCAGGAACTCTTCTGCAAGCCTGCTGTAGATTTTCATGACGAGTACTGTCAGTTCATAAGGCGATAGCCTATTACCAACTTTTGCGGAGCTATCAATATCGATATGCATTATTTGGGCTACGTCTGCCTGAGGGTTCACACTGCCAAATATTCTAGCGCTACCATCTAGCATCCTCCTCCCCTCTTTTCTTGTGCGGTAGGCGTTCAGGTTTGCTTCAAATGCAGTCTTGCCGGCGCCAATTGTCATCGACATTAACATATTGTCATACAGCTTTGTAAGCTCATGCTGTATGTGTATATGATCATCAGCATTAAGGCCATTTGTTATCGCGAAATATTCATCAAACCTGTTGAAGAAAACTATGCTATCTCTTTCTGAGAATAGTCTTTGTACATCATGATAGATCCTTGCTTGTAGCATCTGAAGCTGTGCTTCCCTGTCACTTCCAAGAGTAAGCGTCCATTGGCCGTATCCTTCAATCCTAATTATTGTCAGCTGTATCATTTATTATAACAATTCCTCCGCCGGCTGCCTTTTGTAGCTTTCTCAAACGCAAAACCATGTTTACTGCCGCATTGACTGCTCTAGTCGGCACAAGCTCTGCTCGCGCTCTTGCTTGCTCAATCGTCATTCCAGGCCCCGCTACGCCAAGTGTCACCGGCTTGCCATACTTTAGCGATAGATCAGCTATTAGTCGTGCCGCATTTTCAGCTACAATGTCATCGTGCCGGGTGTCCCCTTTTATCACAGCGCCAAGCGTGACTACGGCGTCCACATTTTTCTTTCTCAATAATCGCTCAACTGCAAGCGGCATATCAAAGGTGCCAGGCACATACAAGATATAGCTTACCTCCGCGCTTACATTGACTGCATGATCTCTTGCGCCTTCTAGCATCTTGAATGTTATCCCGCTGTTGAACTCGGAAACCACTATTGCAAGATAAATCAATTGTTGGTTATGCCATCCTGGCATTAGCTTTAAGTTCGCTCGCATCAATTAAAGGGATACCAAACCTTGCGGCATATTTTTGCCCAGCGTCAGTTGAGAGCGACCTATGTGTCATCGAGTCCATCATCTCACAAATGGCTACTGCAGGTATAAGCTCTGCAA
>JALYGW010000114.1 GCA_030776915.1 Thermoproteota archaeon | reverse complement strand
TCGTGAAGTCTTTATGGTAAAATGGAAGCATATCCCCATGCGTATTAACCGTGAAGGTATAATTGCGGGGACCATATTTTTGGAGGATATTGAGCGTTCTAACCTTTTTGATATCCTCGCTTACGCTTGTGCCATAGGCATCGTGTATCAATGGCATATCAGGCTTTTCAACTGTGGAGAGCTCAACGCCAATCCCCATAGATGAAATCGCCTTTATCGTGGCGACTGCCAGACGCTCGCCGCCTCCTCGAGCATTCAGACTAATATGAACAATATTTGCAATCAAACCAATATGATATACGCCATACTACAAATTAACTGCTATTCAATTACGTTTATACAGAAGATCGAAAAGAGTTGCTCATAATAAACTTCGTTAAAATTGAGTGAACCATTTGATGGCAATGTTGTATAAAAGTTACCAATGACAGAGAATGCGATCAATAGATTCCTACAAAACCTTCAGATAATTATTTGATGGCTGGAAGGATCTATGGTTGCAAACTTGTGCATCCTGCTGCTGTATAATGCCAGTGCTTTTGATGGTCTTAAGATAACATCATCACATAGTGGTTTTCTTCCAACTAACAATTACGGAGCTGTCATTTTGATAATTTTCAATTCTTACAGCATGGAGCTCTTGCTCTAGCTTTGACTTATTCAATTCATGAGAAGATGCTGATGCGTGTTGCTTTGCTTGGCTAACACTCACCGTAATGCCGCCACAAATGTTGCACTTCAGTTGTCCTTCTGACACCATTTAGGAAGATTGGTTAACCTCTCAATATATGAACAATGGGCCATTTAAGGTATGCAATACTATCGGAGGCGGCAGATATATACATAGACATCGTCAGCAATCTGCTTTCGAAGTGCAAGATAGCACATTCTGGAAAGAGTAGGATGAAAAGACGAATGCCGAATGTTTTTTCCTTGATTTAGAAAGGGCTCCAGATATATGGATCATTCAAAGCTGCATAGACAAATCTCTTTGAGACCAGCGACCACAAAAACATTCAAAAGCAACTAGCAGGTAGATAAGCAGTCGTTTGGAGGGCTGCATAATGACATCATCAAAAAGGGAACTTAAAGAAAAAGAAAATCAACAGCGCCTTGCTCGCGCCATTGAAACCCTGGACTCAATTACAAGAAACAGCGATATCCAGAAGAGTATTCGAAACATGATAAAAGAAGTGCTTCTTGCACTCAAGGATGAGAAGAGCGGGAGCCTCTCAGTGAGGGCTGCAAATGCAATAAGTCTGCTTGACAGTGCGACTCAAAGCCCTCAGATGCAGTCACATATCCGCACCATGTTGTGGCAGGTAGTCTCAACTCTAGAAAGTATAAGGGAATAACTAGCGCGTGTTCTTCACTGGCTTTACTGGAGGAGGTAGCTTCTCGAGCTTGTGGGTAGGGTTGGCAAGATAATGCCTAGAAGCGCCTTCCCCGCTTAAGACAATATTGCAGTGGACACATCTATATCGTATTGCCATATTGTAAGTGCAAGAGGTATTGCACCTACATGGCTAAAAACAGTATGGAAATAACGATACAGAAAATAGCGCCAGCGCACGATGTCGCTGGGTCTAACAATGCAAAATCTTATATCGTGCATCTTCCCTTGCGATCTCTATATAGGACTAGCCTTTTACACATAATTTACGCTTTCAGAGTACATCAAAGTCGTAACCTGCACAAGCCTTTGCCTTTCTATTTTGAATTGATACTCTTTGAAATGAATTTTCACATATGTATATATAGCTATTTCAATATTTTTCCGGCATCTTGCCTTTGGGATCGTTGTACTCCTAGCTATCTGCTACGTCATCATCGACAACTGCATATGATGGTGAATATCCTCTCTTGATACACACTGTTCTCACACATATCACATTCACTACACTGGACACAAGAGATAATACTTTATCGTATGAACGTGTATATTGATACAAAAACGATCCGTAAGTATATACTTACCTGCGGCAAGCCTTTTCCAAATTTACGACACAGCCATCATCTCAATTCTGTTAAAAATAAGAGATTTGGCAGAACCAATAACTATCATGATTATTAAGTAATTTGCTGAATATACTAACCATCTATCATCATGAGTGTAAAGGATAACATTAATGGTGCTTCCTCCACTAATCAACAAGAATACAAAATAGACCCAGCTATGAAGGTAGGCCATGTAAGCCTGAATGTGTCCGACCTAAGCCAATCACTTGACTTTTACCAATCTGTTTTGGGATTTAAGACAGTCGGCAGACCATCAAGTAGTAAAGCATTACTATCCTTTGGCAGCAATGACTCCTCCTCCTATCTCGTGGAATTGCTGCCAGTAAACACAGGTGCAAAAAATGACAGTCTTACTCGAAGGGGCAGTTCCACTAGAAGAGTAGGACTATACCACTTTGCCATCTTGCTTCCTGAAAGAAAGTTTCTGGCGGATATGCTCCAAAAACTAAATGACAAGCGCGACCAAGTTCATTTAGATGGTTTTGCCGACCATCTGGTTTCGGAATCAATCTACATAAGGGATCCAGACTTCAATG